>CASBQH010000065.1 GCA_949127695.1 Synechococcales cyanobacterium PMM_0073 | reverse complement strand
GCCAAAAATGCAGCCAGAAGTGCAGCTCAGTCTGAACCCTATCTCTGGCTGCATCTGGCTGGCATTGCCGCTCTGCCGCTCTGTCTAGAGCTTTGTCTAGCGGGCTTGCGGGCTTGCAGTGGCTTACCCAGAGCGCTGGTGCTGCTGGTGGTGGCGCTGGCTGGAATTGCTCCAATTGCCTGGATGCAGTGGCGGCGTCCGTTCTGCATTTTTAGCCTGATTGTCTTGGCGCTAAAGCCGGAGCAGCTGAACGAAACGCAGCGGCGGATTGTGGCGCAGTTTAAAGCGCCGATTGGCAAGGTTGTGACTGTGATTGCCGCAGGGCTAGCGCTGGTGATCTTGTGGCAGCTGAACCAGTGGATACCCGGAATTCGCCTGGTGCAGTTTGCCGGGGGGCGCTGGGGCGGGCTGCTGGTGGCAATGGGCAGCTTCTTGCTCGCCAATCTATTTTTGCAGGTGCCCGCTAGCGTGCTGCCCGTGCTGCTGACGCCGGACAATCGGCTGATGCCGCCCTATCCAGCGGCTAAAATCTCGCAAGACTTCACGTTAATTGGCCTGCGGGTGAAGCAGATTTTGCCTGCTGTGATTCCCGTCGTGACGCCTGCCCCCGTCGTGACGCCTGCTCCTGTTACGACGCCTGCTCCTAAAGCTGTCTCTCAATCTGTGCCCGAAGCGTCACAGCTGACAGCACCACCAGCTAGCAAGGCAAAAGGCAACCCGCTGATTTCAGTCGCAGCCTCAGAATCGGCAGAGTCCATTAGCCCAGATCCAGCGCCAACTATTATTCATGCGTTGACGGAGCTAATTCCATCAGCTTCAAAGCCCTCACCCCAAGCCAGCTACACCGTGGTGAAAATTGTGACTGATTCTTATGTGACTGATGCTCGTAGCCTGTCTGCCCCAGACTTAGCGCCAGCGCCCACTCCTGCTGAACCCGCAGCGCCGCATGTGCAAAATACCATTGTGAGAATCATCATTCATCAGACGAAAGCTAGCCCAGCGTAACGGAATCGGCTACTGCATGGTTGCGCCAGTCGGAACTTTAGAAAAACTGCCCAGCACAATCTCCAAGCTAGATTCAACCAGCGCAATCGGACGGTTGTCGCTATCGGCTGTGTTCGTCCAGGCGACAATGACCAAATCATGCACCGGCAGATAAAACACCGCAGATGAAAAGCCAGTTGCCGTATTGTCTGTCTGCCCCCAGGTTTCGCCCCAGCGGCTGAGCGAATTGAGAATTCCCAGGCCATATCCGCCTTTACGCATCTCGACAAGGGTGAGCATTCGCTCTTGCGAGCTGGGCGTCAGCAGCTGTTCTTGCTGGAATAGCGCCTGAAAAAACCGAATCAAGTCTGGCGCATTCGAGATGATTGCCTGTCCGCCCAGCCCCAGCCCGGTGTTAATGAGCGGCTGCGTCACGTCCTCGCGGGAGCCGTCGCCGTTCCAGTCTTGATAGCCGTGAGCAATGGTTTTGGTGGCGCTCAGCTCAACGTAGGTATTTTTGAGATCGAGTGGCTGCACAATCCGGGTTTGGATCGCCTCTGCCAACGAACTGCCGCCAGCCCGGTCAATGATTAGCTCCAGCAACAGATAGTTGAGCCGAGAATAGCTGAAGCCTCGGCTGCGGCTGGCTGGCTGGCTCATAAAGGGCATCAGCTCAGCAATTTTCCAGCGGTGGCTGGGGTCAGCTTTAACCGCCTGCTGAAAGGCCGCTACATCCAGATTGGGCAGGGCGCTGGTATGGTTGAGCAGCTGCCGCACCGTAATTTTGCCGGTTTCAAGCGGGTCGGCGTTGGGAATTGCGCGGAGCAGTTCGGCAGGCAGCCAGTCGGCAATTGGGTCTTTGAGGCTAAGTGATTCTTCTTCGGTCAGCTGAAGACAGACTACGGCCACAAACAGCTCGCTCAAGTTACCCAGCCGAAATCGATCATCCGGCTGGAGCGCGACCTGTTCAGCTAGATCGGATAATCCGGTAGCCTGCATCCAAACCTGCTTGGAAGAGGCAATGGCGACTACTGCCCCCGGCAGCTCTAAGGCTTTGCCATAGCGATCGAGCGACTGCGACAGCCTGCTTTCGGTTTCCAGCGGAAACAGGCTGGACTTGGCTTGCACTTCTGGCCGACTCGCCAGCCAGGTTTGAATTTTGGCTGAAATCTCTTGGCGCAGCAGGGGTTCAGCCCCTTGTCCGCCCCCGCATCCGGCCAGCAGCAGGCCGATCAGCAGACCGCTGACGACAAGCTGAACAAACCGTGATCGCGAGCTGGGCATAAGGCTGAATATAGAGCTGAATATAGAACAGGCACCAGAACAGGCATCGGGCAAAATCTTCTATGCTGAGCAAGGCTGAGCTGAGCAAGGCTGAGCGCCGTCAGGAGATATTTCGAGTATGCCACCCACAACTACGATCAAGACTACCGCGCTGCTCTCAAATCTGGTGATTGATCAGCCGCTCTTAATTTCTTTGGGCAGCGGGATTTTGATGGGATTAGCCCCGGCTCCGCTGAATGCCTGGATCTTGGCCTGGGTGGCGCTGGCTCCGCTCTGGCTGCTGACACAGCGAGCCAATCTGCGCCGAGGCTGGCTGATCGCGCTCTGCTGGAGTCTGGGCTACCACGGACTGGCGCTCTCCTGGATTCGCGATCTGCATCCGCTCACCTGGATGGGCGTTCCCTGGCTGGCAAGCCTCGCGGTGACTGGCTTTTGTTGGGCGATGATCACGCTCTGGGGCACCGGGCTGGTCGTGATCTGGGCTGGGGTGATGCGCCGGAGTCGGGCTTGGCCGTCGGGGCTGCGAGTGCTGCTGGGCGCAAGCCTCTGGTCGGGGCTAGAGGCGCTCTGGAACCAGGGCATTCTCGACTGGACTTCGCTAGCCTATACGCAAAGCCCTGCCAATCTGGCGGTTCTGCATCTGGGGCAGATCTCTGGCCCGTTCCCGATTGCCGCCGCAATGGTCGCCTGCAATGGCCTGCTGGCCGAAGCCTGGATGGTTGGAGCTGAACGGCCAAGACAGGCTCAGCCATATTTGGCCGCTGCGGCAGGGCTGCTGCTGTTGCTGCATGGCATTGGCTTTGGGCTGTATAGTCAGCCGCTGCAAGATTCAGCTCAGGCGATCAAAATTGGGATTGTCCAGGGCAATGTCCCCACGCGGATCAAGCTGTTTGACCAAAATCTTTCAATTCGCAGCTATTTAAGCGGCTACGAAACCCTAGTGGCCGAGGGCGCAGCAGCCGTCCTCACGCCCGAAGGCGCATTGCCCTGGCTCTGGATTAACCGACCTGCCCAAAACCCGCTATACAAGGCCATTGTGCAGCAGGGCGTTCCGGCTTGGCTGGGCACGGTGGGCTTGCAGCAGGGCAAAATCACCCAGACGCTGTTTAGCCTCAGCGGGCAGGGCGAAGTTGTGGGGCAGTACGACAAGGTGAAGCTGGTACCGCTGGGCGAATATATTCCGTTTGAGCCAGTTCTGGGCAGGCTGATTGGCCGTCTGTCGCCGGTGGATCTGGCGATGCGTCCTGGCCGCTTTGACCAGCAGCTGCAAACGCCGTTTGGCCTCGCCATTGCTGGCATCTGCTACGACTCGGCCTTTCCAGAGCTGTTTCGACGGCAGGCGGCAGCAGGCGGGCAGTTTATCTTGACGGCCTCTAACAACGACCCTTACGGCAGAGGGCTGATGGCACAGCATCAGGCGCATGACATTATGCGGGCAATTGAGACCAGCCGCTGGGCCGTCCGCGCCACCAACACCGGCTACTCCGGCGTGATCGATCCGCATGGCCGCATCCAGTGGCGCTCTGGCTTTAGAACCACCGAAACGCACCTTCACCAGATCTATCCGCGCTCGGCTCAGACGCTCTATATGCGCTGGGGCAACTGGCTGACGCCGCTGCTGCTGGGGCTGACGCTGCTGGGCTGGCTGCAGTGGCGGTGGGGTGGGGCTTAACGCTGCTGCTCGACTCGGTAGGTCTGAAACTGCCCAAATAGGCCGACGGTTTCAGTCTGGTAAGAGATTTGGGGCAGCGACAGAAAACCGCTTAAAAAAGACGGCAGCATGTTCTCTGTGGAGAAGTTGGTTTGATAGAGGCTGAACAGCAGATAGTTCTGGCGCTCTGTGTGATCTGCGACTAGCCGCTGGAGTAAGGCTTGTCCCTGGGGGCGATCGAGCAGCTTGCAGAGGTCGCGGTACGATTCATCTAGCTTGATGCATTCTTTTTCTTGCAGCTGTTGCGTAATCCGCCGCGCCGCATAGTCTTTGTAGGCCGCTTCGCTGGGGTTTGTCACCGCCAGGGCCACGCCCAGACCCACCAAAACCATGCCTGCGAGATAGGGAGCAACTCTAAACTTTGTCATAGATCACCAGAAGCGACGATGTGAGGAAACAGGGCTGAGTTGACATGCAGCGATGCAGTCCTATCATCCTACTTCAATCGGCTTGCGCCAAATTCCGCAGCTCAAGCTTCTGGATCAGCCGAAGTATCTGCCGCTAGCGTTTCTGGCTCCATGCGGCTCTCTAGGCCAAAGCGGCGGTTGTACCAGTTCATCAGCGGCGTAGTGGTAACGCCGTGAATCAGTACCGAGAACGCCACCGTAAAGAGCACAATCCAGCTGAGGGGCGTACCAACTTCGCTTGGAATATCGTCGCTCAGCGCATAAAACAAATAGTAGAGTGAACCTACACCCCGAATCCCGAACCAGCCGAGCAGCAGGCGGGTGGCGGGGCGCAGACTATCGCCCATCGTGCTAATCCAGGTGGCAATGGGTCGAATTAGAAAAATGAGCGACCCAGCGACTAGCAGGGATGAGCCGGCATAGAGTCGCATGGGCTCAAACCGGAGTAAAGAACCCAGCAGCAAGATCGTGCCAACTTCCAGCAGCTTTTCTAGCAGGCTGACAAAATGTAGCTGTGAATGTTTTTTCTCAGCTTCGAGAGTATGGCTGCGCCGAACGCAGACACCCGCCACAAAGACGGCCAAAAACCCGTAGCCGTTGATAATTTCAGTCAGAGCATAGGTGAGCGAGATCGTCGCTAGCGCAATTAGATCCTCAACTTCTGGTTCGATGCCGTCAATTTTGCGAGCCTGATGGCTCAGAATATTGATCAATTTTGCCACCAAGATGCCGCCAGCAATTCCAGCAGCAATTGCCCAGATTAGATCTACCAGCACCCAGGACTTAAACCAGCTCTGCCAGTCGCTGCCTTTTTGCAGCCAGTGCAGGCCAAAGTAGACAAAGGGAAAGGCCAGCGCGTCGTTCAAGCCGCCCTCAGAAGTGAGGCCAAACCGCAGCTCGTTTTGATCTTCAGCGTGGTTCACCTGCACCTCGGAGGCTAGAACCGGGTCAGTTGGAGCTAAAATTGCCCCCAGCAAAATGGCTGCGCCCCAGTCTAGCTTGAGAGCAAAATGGCCGAGTAAGGCCAGCGCTGCAATTGAGAGCGGCATCAGCAGCCCAATCAGTCGGACAGTGGAATGCCAAGCCCCCAGCCTGAGCGGGCGGTTCATCTTGAAGCCGCAGGCGAATAGCGAGACAATCACCACGATCTCAGTCAGCTGTTCTAAGAATTCGGCATCCGGCTCTAGGTCAATAATTTTGAGGCCAAACGGCCCCAGCAAAATTCCAAAGACTAAGTAGACCAGAGCATAGGACAGCGGCAGACGGCTGATCCAGCTTGAACCCAGCGTCACGCCCAGCAGCAATAGCCCGACCACCAGAAAATCCCAGATATGCGAGCTAATCCACATAAGCCTGCGTAAAATAACTTAATATTGCTGCACTAGACTACCAAACTAGCTCTGCTCCTGCTTCGGCCAGAGGGCAGAACTTAAACACTGCTACTCCAAAACCGAACTCACCATGCCAGAAGGGCCAGAGATTAAACGCGCCGCTGATCAAATCGCCAAAGCAATTGCCCTGCGCCCCGTCAGCAGCCTGTTCTTTGCCTTCCCGCACCTGAAGCCCTACGAAACGACGCTGCAAGGGCATGAAATTACGGCGGTGCAGCCGCATGGCAAGGCGCTGCTGATTCGGTTTGACAATCAGCTCAGCATTTACAGCCACAATCAGCTCTATGGCAAATGGATGATTCGGCCTCTGCACGACTACCCGCAGACCAATCGGCAGCTGCGGCTAGCCATTCATAGCGACAAAAAATCGGCTCTGCTCTACAGCGCTTCTGATATTGAAGTGCTAGATCAACTGGCGATTGCCCACCATCCGTTTCTCAGCAAGCTAGGGTCTGATCTGCTGGATGAAGCGACAACGGTGGCGCAGGTAATAGAGCGGTTGGTCGATCCGCGCTTTCGGCGGCGAGGGTTGGTGTCGCTGTTGCTCGATCAGCATTTTCTCTGCGGACTGGGCAACTATCTCCGCAGCGAAGTGCTGTTTGTGGCGCGAATTCATCCCAGCCTGCGTCCGCTAGACTGCACCGACGCCCAGATTCTGAAGCTAGCGGCAGCGGCGATTGGCGTCACCCGGCAGTCTTACCAGTCCAACGGCATCACCAACGACTTACAGCTGGCTCAAAGCCTCAAAGCCGCCGGAAAGCGCCGCCGCGACTATCGGCACTATGTGTTTGGCCGAGAAGCTCAGCCCTGCTACATCTGCGGCCAGCCAATTTTGAAAGAAACGCTGGCCGGACGCAGGCTATATTATTGCCCGCAGTGCCAGAGCGTTGCCTAGCCTTTTGCATAAGAGGCAATTTGCAGGCACTACAGAGGCTGATGGCGCAGCCTTTGCAGCTTTAGCATCGTGATGCAAACCATCAGCCACAAAAAGCCAATGCCCCAGCCTGCCAGAATATCAGTCGGCCAATGGACGCCCAAATAGAGGCGGCTAAAGCTGATGGCCAGAATTATACTCAGCGCCAACCCATAGATCAGGCGGCTCAGATCCGGGTACTTCTGAGCCAGCAAATAGCCAATCATCCCGTACAGCACCACCGATCCCAAGGCATGACCGCTGGGGAAGCTGAAAGAGGTTTCCGTAATCAGCTGCTGCCAAAGCTGGGGGCGCTGCCTCACAAACAGCAGCTTCAGCCCCACGTTCAAAATCGTGCCGCCCAGGCAGGCCATGATAAAAATCAGCGCTTCTGCAAAATAGCGCCGCCAGATCAGCAGCCCCAAAGCCGCTCCAGTCAGCGGTATTGCCACCTGTGGATTGGCCAAATTCGTAACTGCCAGCATCAGCTGATCGAGCGTTGGGCTGGCAACCTGATGAATCCAGAGCAAGATCGTTTTATCAAACGCAAAAGACTCTTGCTCCAAAATTTCGTCAAACAGCTGCGCTAAGCCCCAGAGGCTGAGCAAACAGGCCAGCAGGCCAACCGTACCCAGCGTAGTAATCAGCAGCGCTACGTTAGGATAAATTTTTTGCAGCCAAAATTTCAGCAGCCGTCTTAGCATGATCAGATTGTTCAACCCCAGAATTTAGCGATGCAGCGCTTCTCATCGCTCCAGCCGATCATCGCCATGAGAAGCTGAAACTAACTCTAGGCGAAAACTGTCAAGAATTCGGCAAGACTCAGCGCTTTTGCAGGGCTCTAACTGCCCAATCTGACGGCTGAGCTGCGGCTGTCTCCGGTCAAATCTGCTTATTTGGGAGCGTTAAATCTCTGTGTTGAACCTCAAGCCATTCAGCTCGTCCGGCGCGCCGCTGACTCTGCTGAGCAAAATTCTGATTGTGATGGCGCTGATTAGCCTGCGGTGGCTGTTTGACGGCAATATGGGGCCGGTCAACGAAGCAGATGTTTTGCCCTTGGCTCGCCAGCATGTCGATCCCAGCTGGATTCCGGGCGACTGGTATTTGAACCAGCCTGAGAGCTATCGGCAGCTGTTTGAAGGGCTAGCGGGCGGGCTGATTGTTGGCTGCGGGTTTTTGGCAACTTCCATCATGGGTCGCCTGATCTGCTTTGGCTTAGTGGCCACAGCGCTGGTGCAAATTGGCGAGCAGCTGAAGCTAAAATTTCTGCCGCTGATTCTGGCCGTTGAGCTGTTTATTTTGGGCGCGAGTCAGGGCGTGATTGCCTCAGAATGGGCGGTGGGTCGGCTAGAGGCCAAAGCGCTGGCCTATGGCTTTGTGCTGCTGGCGCTCTGGCTGCTGCTGGATGGCCGCTACCGCTGGATGGCGCTGCTGCTGGGCATTGCCACCTCGTTTCATGTGCTGGTGGGCGGCTGGGCGGCCTTGATTGCGGCAGGCACGCTAGCGCTCGATCCCCACTCGCGCCGTCGGCTGCGGCAGAGCGGCTGGCTGCCCCTCATTTGCATCGGCCTCTACCTCAGCACCAGTCTGTTTGCAATTCGGCCTGTGCTAGCTCAGCTGACTGCCCCCACACCCGTCTCAGCCATTGCGCCATCGGCGATCTATGTGTTTCTGCGTCTGCCGCATCACCTCAACCCGTTCATCTGGTCAGTTTGGTTTGGGCGGCTGATCTTATTCTTATTCGCTTTCTGGGCAGTCGGGCGAATGCTACGACAGCAGACGCGCTTGCACCCAGACAAGCTGTTTCCACTAGCAGCCCAAATGCAGCTCGCCCGGTTTACCTGGGTCAGCCTGATCCCGTTTGGGATTGGCCTACTGGTCACGCCATTTGATCAAGCAGGCGCTCTGCTCCAATATTATCCGTTTCGAGTTGGCGATATCATGCTGCCGCTAGCCACCTATCTGCTGCTCGCCGCAGCCATCCAGCAAGGCATTTCGGCTCAATGGCGGCAGCGATTGGTTCCAGCCTGCCTGGGTCTGCTGCTGCTGGCAGGAATTTTGCAGACTGGACTGCTGGGGATGCAGCTGCTGGCCTTGAGGCAGTTTCCGGTGGCGGATGCTGCTTTTAAAGAACTCTGCGACTGGGTGAAGCAAGAGACGCCTGCCGACAGCCTGGTAGTGACGTCGCCCGTGGATTTTGTCGAGTTTACCTGGCTAGCCGAGCGCCCGACGGTGGCCAAATATAAGCTGCTGCCCCAGACCAAAGCTGGCATTGTGGAATGGTATGAGCGGCTGGGCGACCTCAACGGCGGCAGTTTCCCGCTGCCCGACCAGTTCCGCACCCAAGATCCCCGCGCCACTATTCGGGCAACGCTGCGGCAAAACTACTACGACCTCAGTGCGGCTCAGGTGAACGCGCTGATGGACAAATATCAGGCTAGCTACTTCATGACGCTGACCAATCATGCGCTGCCGCTGCCGGTGGCCTATCGCAATTCTGATTATTTAATCTACAGCCGTCCCGATTAATTAGCCCCGATTGAGCGACAAATTTGGTACAGTTGTTCACTCGAACTCTTGTACAAGCACCTGATATGTCCGCAGATCGCGTCCAGCCCCCAGCCCTCCAGCCGCCTCAGCTGCGCTCCTACCAGAGCCGGGTAATCAAAGATCTCTACGTCAAGCTAGGGCAGGGCTATCGCCGGGTGGCAATCATTGCGGGCACGGGAGCCGGAAAGACAGTGATTGGCGGCAAAATCTGTGCTGACACGGCAGCGCGCGGTCTGCGGCTGATGTTTCTGGTGCATCTAGATGTGCTGGTGGGGCAAACCTACGAAAAAATGCAGGCGTTTGGGCTGCGCTGCGGCTTTATCAAGGCGGGCTGGCGCGAAGACCCCGATGCGCCGATTCAGATTGCCAGCATTCAAACGATGGAAAAGCGCTCCTGGTGGCGGGATTGGCCAGCCCAAGTCGTGTTTTTCGACGAAGGCCATACGACCGTCTTTAGCCAGATTGGCCAAGAAATTATCTACAAAACGCATCCCCGCGCCGTGCATCTCGCCATGACCGCCACGCCCTATCGGCTGGGGCGCGACCAGCTGGGCGACCATATGCAGAGCTTTGTCTGCACGCCAATTCCAGCGGAGCTACAGCGGCTGGGGTTTCTGGCCGCCATGCAGTATTACGGCGTGCCCAGCGACTCGCAGATCGATCTGTCTGGCGTTCGCACGGTGGCCGGTGACTTTGACGAGCGCGACCTGCGAAACGCCTGCGACCAGCCCGAACTCGTCGCCCGCATTGTCGAAGAATGGCAGCGGCTCACCCCCGGTAAACGCACAATTGCCTTCTGCGTGGATGTGGAGCACGCCAAGCATGTGGCTGAAGCATTCAAAGCAATCGGCGTGGCGGCAGCGGTGGTAGATGGCAGCACGCCGATTAAAGAACGACAGCAGCTTTACCGCGATTTGGGGCGGGGCTGGCTGCAAGTTTTGACTTCCTGCAACGTGATTAGCATTGGCTTTGACGAGCCGAGCGTTGAAGTGGGGCTGCTGCTGCGGCCAACCCAGTCTCGCGCCCTGCACTACCAGCAGATTGGCCGGGTGATGCGAATCTCGCCCGCCAGCGGCAAAAAGTTTGGGATTATTTTGGATCAGGCTAACAACCTGAAGCGGCTGGGCTTCCCGGAAGATATTCAGGAATATGGTCTGCCGACTCGTCAGGAACCGGGCAGCAGCGAAGCCAAGCCCACCAAGCAATGCCCCGACTGCAACCGCTTGGTCTGGGGCTTCGTGATGACCTGCCCCGGCTGTAGGCACTGCTGGGACAGCCAGCCGCAGATCCAGGCTGAAGATTTGGTCGAGGTCTATAGCGAGGAGCTGCTGCGTCAGATTGAGCGCCGCAAAATGTCGGACTTTTTTCAGGTGCAGCGGCAGCGGGCATTTCGCGAAGGGGCAGCCCCCAACTGGGCTAAGCGGCTGTTTTTTGAGCAGTTCCACTGTTCTCCCGAACCCGACTGGTGTCTCGGCTCCATCTTTGGCGATCAGCCCAGCCTCAAAGATCGTCATGCCTACCGCGATTATCTGGTCAAAGTTGCCCAGCAGCAGGGCAAGTCAATTGCCTGGGTGGTGGAAGAGTTTCAGCAGGAGTTTGGCTTTGACAGCTGGCAGGAGGTATTTTTTCCGCAGGGTGACTCCAGCAATCCGCTTTGAATTTGCCTTGAATCACTTTAATTAATTTTCCACCGTAGGCAAAACCTGAATTTTTCAGTACACTTTGGTCAAGATATTTTTTAAGACAGCTCTAGATGTAGGGCATAAACCTATGAAACCCCGGATCTTTGGCACCCTCTCTGGTCTCGCTCTGGTCACGGCGAATGTCGCGGCAACCGTCACCGCAACCATCACCGCAACCACTCTACTGGCGATCCCGGCCAAGGCTGAAAACTTAGAGCATACGCAGCAGCTGCTAAATACCAACGAATGCGCCCGCTGCGAGCTGAACAAAGCGGGCTTGGTCTACGCCCGTCTCAGCGGAGCCAATCTATCAGACGCCAATTTGATCCAAGCCAACCTCAGCCATGCTGACTTGAGTGGAGCCAACCTCAGCGGCGCGCAGCTGTCGGGCGCGGCGCTATACGGCGTTGACCTAACGGGCGCAAACCTGAGCGGAGCCGATCTGAGCGGAGCCGATCTGCGGGATGCCATCTTGCTCAACGCCAACTTAGAAAATGCCAACTTGCAAGACACAACCATGCTAGGAGCCGTCGGCTTGCCCGACAATATCGCCACCGCTGAGAGCTACTATCGCTGGGGGATGCAGGAAGCGGGGCGCGGCAATTTCCGGGATTCTATCTATTACTACAATCAGGCGATTGGCCTTAAGCCTGATTTTGCCCATGCCCATATGGCGCGCAGCATTGCCCGCCTGCGCCTTGCTGACCGGGCTGGCGCAATCACCGACGCGCAGGAAGCCAATCGGCTCTACACTGCCCAAAACAACGAGCAGGGACAGCAGGTTTCAACTCAGTTTGCCACCGGGATTCAGCAGTCTGAAGAGGCTTATGCAGAAGAACAAAAGCGGCGAGTCAACGGCGGCGGGGCGGGCGGCAATATCCTCAACGTGCTGGGCGGCTTGGCGGGCGTAGCACTGCAACTCCTGCAATATATGGCGTTCTAAAGGGCGGTTGTAGGCGAGCTGTTGCCCTCTAGCGCCGCCGCCAGATCCCAATCTGCCGCCGCCCCGGTTTGATCATTTAACTCTGCCTTAGCATTGCCGCGATTCCGGTATGCGTCCGCGCAGTCTGGGTCGAGCTGAAGCGCTGCGGTATAGTCAGCGACTGCGCCCTGGTAATCGCCAGCCTCTGCCCGGATCACGCCGCGATTATTATAGGCATCGGCGTTAGGAGCGAGCTGGAGCAGCTGGCTCAGATCAGCGATTGCTGCCGCTGGGTTGCCCAGCTCATATTGCAACATGGCTCGATGGCCATAGAGGCTCGCCTGCGGCTGTAGGGCAATTGCCGCATCGTAGTCTTGCAGCGCTGCTTGAAACTCGCCTAAATTCTGCCAAACTTTAGCGCGGTTGCAGAGCGCTTCTACAAAGTTTGGCTGAAGCGCCAGAGTTTGGCTGTAGTCGGCCACTGCCTGCTGCCATTCACCCATTGTCGCGAAACTATTGCCCCGATTAAAGTAAGCTTCTGCATAGTCTGGATCAGCGGCGATTGCGGCGGCATAGTCGGCCAAGGCAGCATTGCGCTCACCCGTTGCCGCCAGCGCCGCGCCACGATTGCAGTAGGCAGTCGCATAGCTGGCGTTGATGGCAATTGCGCGGCTGTAGTCGGCAATGGCGGCAGCATATTGCTGCATCAGGTAAAAAGCGTTGCCTCGGTTGTAATAGGCTGGCGCAAAGTCAGGCTTGAGCTGGAGCGCCTGCGAAAAGTCTTGCAGCGCCATCTCCAGCCTGCCAGATCGTGCCTGTAGCGCCCCGCGATTCACGTAGGCATTGACAATATAGGCGCTGCGTCCGGCTGGCTCTAGATCGAGCGCGCAGGTGAAGTCGGCAATTGCCCCAGCGGCATCTTTTAGCCCCAACTGCTCCATGCCCCGGCTGCAATAAGCCTGACTGTAGGCCGGATCAAGCTCAATTGCCTGCGAAAAATTTTGCAGCGCCGAACCTGAGTTGCCCAGAGCTGAATGCACCACGCCGCGCTGATAGAATGCCTTAGCCTGATCAGGATGATCGGAAATAATTGCCGTTAGCTGCGCCAGCGCTTCGCAGAGCTTGCTGATCACATATTGCTCAATCTCGTCAGGGTTAGCCGCAACTTGATCAAACTGGAGGCTCTTAAAGAACTTAGGATCGATCTTGGACGGCTGAGAGGCAGGCGGCTGATCAGAACTCATAAAAAACTTCCCTCAATTTGCCAATGCACCCATTCGCTGAGTCTATCGCTCATTGTGGGCTGAGACCGGCCAAAATGCACTGCGAAGATTTACGGCTTTTAAGACAAATCACCTGTGACGAATTAATTCCAACCGCCCTACAGCCGACCATCTTGGGCATTCTGTGGCTACAGAGAATTTTTGGGGCATCGGAGAATTTGCTATGTTAGCCAGGGTTTGGAGTGCAGCGCTCGTCGGGATTGATGCGGTCAAAGTCGGCGTTGAGGTCGATGTGGCGGGTGGATTGCCGGGAATTGTGGTGGTGGGATTACCCGATGCCGCCGTGCAGGAAAGCCGCGAGCGGGTGAAAGCAGCGCTCAAAAATGCAGGCTTTGCCGTCCCGATGCGTCGAGTGGTCGTAAATCTGATGCCCGCCGATCTGCGAAAAGAAGGCCCTAGCTTTGACCTGCCGATTAGCATTGGCGTCTTGGCCGCTACCGAGCAAATCAGCCTGACGCTGCTGGAGCATACGCTGTTTTTGGGTGAGCTGTCGCTAGATGGCAGCCTGCATCCGGTGACAGGCGTGATTGCGATTGCGGCAGCCGCTCAGGCGCTGGGGATTAAAAAGCTGGTTGTGCCATCTGATAATGCTCGTGAGGCGGCGGTGGTGAAGGGGCTGGAGGTCTATGGCTTCCAGAATTTGGGCGAAGTCACCGATTTTTTGAACCAGCCCGACTGCTATAGCCCGCTGCATCTAGACGGCACTGAGCAGCTGTTTGCGGCAAGGCAGGCTGGACTGGATCTAAAAGATGTGAAAGGCCAGGTTCATGCGCGACGAGCGTTAGAAATTGCGGCAGCAGGCGGGCATAATCTGGTGTTTGTTGGGCCACCGGGCAGCGGTAAAACCATGCTGGCGCGGCGGTTGCCCGGAATTATGCCGCAGCTGAGCTTTGAGGAAGCGCTAGAGGTGACTCAAATTCATTCGGTGGCGGGGATGCTGAAAAATCGCGGCACGCTAGTCGGCGAACGTCCGTTTCGCAGCCCGCACCATTCGGCCTCTGGCCCGTCATTGGTGGGCGGCGGCAGCTTCCCCCGACCGGGCGAAATCTCGCTGTCGCACCGGGGCATTCTTTATTTGGATGAATTAACAGAATTTAAACGCGAGGTGCTGGAGTTTTTGCGCCAGCCGCTCGAAGACGGGCATGTGACCATTTCCAGAACCCGACAGGCCGTTTCGTTTCCGGCCAAATTCACGCTGGTGGCCAGCACCAATCCCTGTCCCTGCGGCTATTTTGGCGATACGATCCAGTCTTGCACCTGTTCGCCTCGCCAGCGTGAGCAATATTGGGCGAAGCTATCGGGGCCGCTGATGGATCGAATTGACCTACAGGTGGCGGTGAATCGGCTCAAGCCTGAAGAGATTACTCAGCAGAGCTTAGGTGAGCCAACTGAGGCCGTTCGGCAGCGCGTGGAAGCGGCTAGGAAGATAGCGCATCAGCGGTTTCAGGCGGCTGGCCTACATTGCAACGCTGAAATGCAGAGCGGCGAAATTCGCGAGTGCTGCCAGCTGGATGACTCTATCCGCAGTTTGCTAGAGAATGCGATTCGCAAGCTGGGGCTGTCGGCTAGAGCCACCGATCGGATCTTGAAGGTGTCACGCACCATTGCAGACTTGGCAGATGACGAAGCGCTGAAGATGGCGCATGTGGCTGAGGCGATTCAGTATCGCACCATTGATCGAATGCAGTAGGCTCCAGCCGCCCCGCTGCTTTGCTGCTGCATCGCTACTGCATTGCTTAAGCCAAGTTTGACTGACGGTTCACCGAGCGATAGGTTTCAGCCAGCACTGCGCTACCCAAGCCAAACTTGAGGGCTTCGAGCAGCCAGTAGCCCGCGTGGAGCTGGTTCATTTCAGCTGGCATTGGCGTGGTGGCAGCAAAGAAATCGAGCTGAAGGCCAAGTGCGCTCATCATGGGGGTGAGGCTGTAGGTATCAGCCAGCGTGATCGCCAAAAGCCCAACTGCCGCAGGCAGCACCCAGCGCGACACTCGGCTGCCCGCGTTTTGCATCACCAGCAGGCTGGTTAGGATCAGCGCGGCGCAGAGCATTTCTAGATGATTAAAGATCCAAAACAGGCTGTAGCCTGCGCTGGCAAAACCGGGCTGAGTCATCATGCCAGCTGAAGAGAGCGTCGGCATTAGCACGGTATCAAGCACGAGACTGCCGCCCAGCCAGATCGCCAGGGTGGCAAGGCTGACGGTGCGCCATTTGGCGGCAGAGAATTCAAATTTTGTGATTGCAGTCATGATGTTGGATGAGAACTTTATCTATTACTTCGAGCCTAACCGACCCAACCTGAACTAAACGTGAATTATCATTACGCTGAGCAAGCAGCAGAAATTTTGGGAGGCGTTTGGCCAATGGCGGCAAGGATTTTGCTGGAGATTGAGAACGTTTTCTGCCGCCGCTCCATC
>CASBQH010000064.1 GCA_949127695.1 Synechococcales cyanobacterium PMM_0073 | reverse complement strand
CTTCGCTCAGCCCGTAGGTTTTCCAGGCCGCTAGCGCTAAGCTAAAGCCGATTCCCCAGATTGGGAAGAAGAAGAACGAACCGACGTAAACGCCCAGCGCATAGAAAAAACCGCTCATAATCCCCGACTTCATCAACCGCGAGCGAAACCGTCCATGCCGAATTCGGTCGAATGCTTGGCGCTGCGCTAGCTCTCCCTGCCGCGTCGCCCATTCTTGCTCTGCCACCAAAATATCAGCCGGGTCAATATTTAATTCTGCGGCCACTTCTAAGAGCTGCGTCCGGGTGAGTTCTCCGGCGTCAGCCTGCCGCGCAATCGCAATATTGAGAATCTGCTGCGCGTCTTCTGAGCGATAGAGGATTTCGGGAGATGTGACGGTAGTTTTGGCAGTCATAGTTTTGACGATGGGAGGAATGCAGTTTGGCGCACAGTTTAGCTGAACGGTCAGAGCGACAGCCTATCTCCTTTATACGCAGATTTTGAGCAAGTTTGACAGCGGCTCAGTAGAGATATCCTCCCCTACTCTATCCAATGCTGGCTGCGTTCGACCGCTTTCTGCCAGGTGGCAAAATGAGCAACTGCCTGATCTGAGCCTTGACCAGGGTAAAAGCAGCGATCGACTGTCCGAGAGGCCACCAGCTGCGGATAGTCCTGCCAAAAGCCGCTGGCCAGTCCTGCCGCAAAGGCCGCTCCTTGCGCTGTGGCATCTAGCACCGCCGGACGCTCGACCGGAATTCCCAGCAGGTCGGCTTGAAACTGCATGAGAAAATCATTTTGACAGGCTCCGCCGTCCACCTTAAGGCCAGCGAGCGTGAGGCCAGTCAGATCTGCGTCATGCATATCGTTCTGCACTGCCTGCACCACTTCTTTCACCTGATAGGCAATCGACTCCAGCACCGCTCTGACCAGATGCGCCCGCTGACTGCCGCCCGTCAGGCCGAAAAATGCGCCCCTTGCATTCATATCCCAGCGCGGCGCGCCCAAGCCGCTCAGGGCTGGCACGAAGTAAACGCCGCCGCTATCGGCCACCTGAGCTGCCATTGCGTCAGTTTCGGCGGCTGTGGTGATAATTTGCAGGCCATCGCGCAGCCACTGAATGCAGGCTCCAGTGGTGAACATGCTACCTTCGAGCGCGTAGCCCGGTTTAGCATCAGCCGCTGTCCAAGCCACTGTAGAAAGCAGCTGATGCTGAGAGCGAGCAATCTCGTTGCCTGTATGCGCCACCAGAAAGCAGCCTGTGCCGTAGGTGCATTTCAGCAGACCGGGGCGGTCGCAGCCATGCGCCAATAGCGCCGCCTGCTGGTCGCCCAAAATCGCCATGATTGGGATTTGCGCCTCTAAAAAATCGAGCTGCGTTTCGCCAAAGTAGCCCAGACTCGGCTTGATTTCCGGCAGCAGCGACAGTGGCACTTGCAGATGGTCGCTCAGCCAATCGTCCCAGCTTAAGCTAGACAGATTCATCAGCATCGTGCGGCTGGCGTTGCTGTGATCGGTGGCATGAACTGCGCCGCCTGTCAGGTTCCAGAGAATCCAGCTGTCGATTGTGCCCGCCAGGATGTTCTCTGGATCAACTGGATCGCTGCGGCCAGCCTTGACTTGATCAAGCAGCCAGCGCAGCTTAGTGGCTGAAAAATAGGGATCGAGCGTTAGTCCGCTGCGGCAATAGATTTCAGCCGCATCTCTAGCCAGCGCCTGACAAGCCCCTGCCGTCCGCCGATCCTGCCAGACAATTGCGTTATGCAGCGGGCGACCGGTGGTTTTGTCCCAGAGCAGGCAGGTTTCGCGTTGCACGGCTAGGCCAATTGCGGCAATCTGCTTGGCCGAAACTTGCGCTTTTGCCAGCACCGTCTGGATTGCCCAAAGCGTATCCTGCCAGATTTGGCGCGGGTCATGCTCTAGCCAGCTCGGCTGCGGATAATGCTGCGTCAGCTCTCGATAGGCTTGAGCCGCAATCTGGCCTGATGCATCAAACAAAATGGCGCGATTGCCAGTCGTGCCCAAATCGAGCGCCATGATGTGAGTGGGCTGCATGGGGAGTTAATCCTGCAAGTAGTCTTGGCCGCTGCGTAGGGCAAACTCCGCCCGCATAAATTCTCGCCCCAGATAGGCCGCATGGTCGAGATAGCCCAATGGACAGGGCTGGCTGGCTTCAAAGATTTTGACGCAGAGTTCTTTGGCGGTGCGGCCTGTGAAGATATCGGTAGGCTGACGCTCTAGCTTGGGGCTACAGGGCAGTGGCTTGCCAGTTTCTGGGTCGCAGGCGACACCGCTCTCGTTGATCACGTTGGTGTAATGCTTGGCGTAGATCAGCTTGGCTTCGCGGTCTAGGTAGATCACGAAATATCCAGCGGGATCAAGCTCGATAAAGCGATTGGAGAGCGCATCGTCAATCGCGGTTAGCTCTGATTGAAAGTCAGTCGTTAGCATCAGCAGAAGACTGCGGCTCGCAGCAGCAAACTTAGGGAGTGTTTGCCTATTCTACCGCGCCCGACGGGGCAGCAGAGCGCACCACCCACCAGGGAATCGTTGAGTCAGCGGCCAGATGGAAAGCCGTCGCCCGTGCGCCTTTATAGTTAATATGGCTGGGATCGGCAAAATAGCTGTTGTTCATCAGCTCTGGCTGCTGGCTGAGGTTACGAAACATGAACCGCTCTCGCCGAGCTAGCTGCCACATATGCTGCTGAAACTGGCGCTCGTAGCCGAGTCGCAACCCATCCCTCAGATAGTCTCTCGAAAGCGGCAGGCTGACCACCACCAGCGTAATGTCCTGCGCCCGTGCGAATCGGGCAAGTTCGGTGGTGGCGGTGGTCTGTCTACCTCGCAGGCTAAAGGCGTGATAGTCGGCATCATACCGCCCTGACACATAGGGAAAACGCTGGTAGTAGCGGGCGGGATCATACTCATCCGTAATTTTTTCAAAGCCCTGTGCCGTCAGGTCAGAGTCAATTGGATGTGCCGCCTGACTAGAGCGAGCGGCATTAGCAAGTGCTTTATTATTGGTCGAAACAAAAGTCGGGATCTCCCAGGCAAAGGTGCGGGCTGAGATCGGCTGCTCGCCTGCCGCGACGCGCTGGTAGCCAGCGGAGGCCAAGATCTGGTCATGGGTGCGGTCAGGGCGACCATTGTTGAAAGCGCGTAAGCCATCGCCCCAGATAATTAGCTTAGGCAATTGCTCCGGGGTTAAAATCTCCTGCACCAGCAGGTTCATCACCTGAGCCGTCGCGCCGTTGATCCCGAAGTTATAGACCTTCAGGCCGGGGTGTCCCTGTGCGGCCAACGCCTCTTCTAAAGCCGCCGGATCAATGCCTTGCAGGGAGCGCGAGCTGCCCATGACCAAAATATCTGGCTTGCCGTGAGTTCGCAGATACTTCAAATAAAGCTGTAGTTCTTGGTCAAGCCGCTCGCTGCTAAATGAGGGAAAATCATAAGGCGGCAGCAGCAAATCGGGCACCACGAGCGGCGGCAGCGGCAAAATCAGCGAAGAGAGCCGCGAAGAATACCCTGAATTATCGGCTCCAGCCTGACGAGCGGTCTCCGCTGGCTGGAGCCGAGACCGGTTGATTTCCGCCCAAGAAGCCTTGCTAATGCCCAAAGCCGACAGTAACAAAACACTAGACAGCAACAGTTTTTTGGATATCATGCCTTTGCGCTCTGTATTCACTCTGCCCAAGCAAATTTTGCCAAAGGGAACTCCTGCAACCGTGAACTAGAGGTGCTATGTCATGCTGCCATCGTCCACGCTGTCATCAGACTATCGCTAAGAGACAGGCTAGGTCAAGCTATTTAAATAGTGACCAGAGAAAAATACTATGATAAATACAGCAAGCAGGCAGAGCTTTCGCCATGCCTGCTTGAGAATCTATTCAAAAATCTGTTGGCTCAGCCGAACGCCAAAACCTGTTTAGTGCAATGCCAAACAGCCCGCTGCTAAAACTGCCGCAATCAGATAAAACCGCGATACCACATGCGTTTCTGTCCAGCCAGTTAGCTCCAAGTGGTGGTGCAGCGGAGCCATCTTCAGCAGGCGCTTGCCAATGCCGTTCTCGTCTTTAGTCGCTTTATAGTAGCCAACTTGAGCAATCACTGACAGCGTTTCGGCCAGAAACAAACCGCTCAGCAGCAGCAAGGCAAACAGCGAATGCGTCAGCAGTGCCACCGCTGCCAGTGCGCCACCCAGCGCCAGCGAACCCGTATCGCCCATAAACACGCGAGCCGGGTTGTGGTTATGTGCCAAAAACCCTAGACAGCCGCCGCTCATGCAGGCGCAAAATACCATTAGCTCTGGATTGGAGCCGCCAACCAAGGCTCCGAGTCCCAGCAGCGCAATTGCCGCCGTGCCGCCCGCCAGTCCATCTAGGCCGTCGGTGAGGTTGGTGGCGTTACTCTCAGCAACCAGCACAAACCAGGCTAGCGGCAGAAATAGCAGCCCCAGAGACAGGCTGATGCCAAACGGAAAGACTAATGTCGTGATATCAGCAGGCTGGCTCCAGAGTAGCCAAGCGCAGAATAGACCGCCAAACAGCACTTGCAGCGCTAGCTTCAGCTTCGGTGAAATGCCTTTGTTGGATTTGCGGCGCAGAATCTGCCAGTCATCAAGCCAGCCAATTCCGGCATAGGCCAGCGTCAAGGCTGAAACGGCGACAACATTGGGCGCAAAGCTTGTCCAGAGCAAAGCAACAATTACCGCTGCTG
>CASBQH010000063.1 GCA_949127695.1 Synechococcales cyanobacterium PMM_0073 | reverse complement strand
TTCTGCGGCTGGGCGGCAAGCTCCAGTTTACGCAGGTGAGAGGACTACGCCAAGTCAATCAGCAGGTGACGGGCGTGACCACTAGCATCGCGACCTACAGCGCGGCTCAAGTGGCCATTTGTGCCGGAGCCGCCAGTCGCGCTCTGCTGCGGTCGGTGGGCATTGCTTGCCCCATCTATTTCACCCAGGCAGAAATTATCGAAACCGAGCCGGTAGACCTGAAGCTGCAAGCGCTGATTATGCCTGCCGAACTCCAGCGGTTTGACATGGAAGCTAAGGCGGGAGCCGCTGAACAAGCTGCCATCTGGGATCAGCCCCATCAAGAGCTACTGCCGCCGATTCTGGATGCAGGCGTGGTGCAGCTGCGAGATGGTCGCCTGCGAATTGGGCAGCTCAGCCGCGTCACCAGCGATCTAGAGCCAGCGGTGGATGCTGCGGCTAGCGAGCAAGAGCTTCGCACCGCCATCGGGCAAATTCTGCCAGCGCTCCAAGATTTGCCAGGGCATTGGGGTCGGACGCAAGTTGCGTTTAGCGGTGATCGGCTGCCGTTTGTGGGAGCGCTAGCTCAGAAGCCGGGGCTGTTTCTGTTCACCGGATTCAGCAATCCGTTTGCGATTTTGCCGCCGATTGCTCGTCGCTTTGCCGCTGCTCAAGCTAATCGTGCAGGTAGCCTAGAAGCTGATGCCATTCTAGATGCCTTTTCGCCGCAGCGAGCCGCAGCATCTTGAGCTTTGCTTAAGCTGGCTAAGCGATCCGCAACGATCGGCTAAACTATACAGAGAGTACCTTCATAGAGTTTTACGAGAGCACAACAGCATGAGCAGTTCAATTGCGCTAATTGCCACGGGCTTGGCCACTTTCCTAAATATCTATTTCGTCATGTTAATTGCTCGGATTCTGCTGAGCTGGTTTCCCAATCTCAACTGGTACAATCCGCCGCTCTCATTTCTGGCTCAGGTGACTGATCCTTACCTCAATATTTTTCGCTCGTTCATTCCACCGCTGGGCGGCATGGATTTCTCACCAATGCTGGCCATCTTCGCGCTGCAAATTGTCTCCAGTCTGTTTAGCTCTGCTGCTGCTCAGGCTGCATATCTGTATTAAGCTTCAGGAAAACCAGAGGCAAACCGCCTCAGCATTGTCTAACTGTTGTTAAGCTGCCGATCTAGATAATTTCTAGATCGGTAATTTTTTGGGCAGTCTCGCTCGCCAGACCCGCTCGATCCGGGCGGCGGCGCTCAATTTTCACAGATTTGATATTTCTTATTGTTCCTTGATCTATTCCCCAGGTTTTCTCCCAGTTTTCCCCAGCCATTCCCCAGATTTTCCCCAGATTGAGCTGAGTTATCCACAGAACACCTGAGTTATCCACAGCCTGGGTAAAAAACGCTGACGCCCAGTAAGAGTTTAAGGCGAAGCTGGGGAATTTGCGCCCTGAGGACAGACCTCTGCGACCTTACCCTGAGTTTTAATGAAGAAATGTAACAAAAACCGGGCTGAAAGGCTGATTCTCTCGTGAGCCGATTTTTTGCAACAGCGTCGCGTATAAATACTTATGATTGCCACAAGCTCTACCAATCGCGCAAAATGATGCGACCGGGCTAGCAAGCTGCTCGCGGGTGTTCTCAAGCCCGTTGCAGCATTTTGACAGCAAGTTCAAAATCAAGTTCAAAATCAAGTTCAAAGTTAAGGTTGCGTTCTGGCTGCTTTCCGCTACAATTCAGCATTCCTGGAGGTGCGAAGGCTAGAACTGGCTTCCGCTCAGGCATTTGGAACTCTGTTTCACTGCCCCCTGGTTTATCGGTCAGTTCGTTTCAGCTCACTTTCTCAGTTCACGTTCAGCGTTATCAGAGTTAGAGGTTTCTATGTATACAACGGTCAGCATTCTGGCGGAGATTCCCGAAGAGCTACATGAGTCCTTGCAGAACTACCTAGATGGCCACCCCGACTGGGATCAAGACCGGGTGTTCTCGGCGGCGCTCTCGCTGTTTTTGCTGCAAAACGGCAGCAGCAATAGCCCAGATGCCTCACGCAGCTATCGGCGCGCCGCCAGAGTTTATCTGGACACGCTGTTTAAGCATGCAGTTTAGAGCCGCTTTGAAGCTGCGATGATTCGCGCTTGAACTTGCTATAGCTAGCCTGCAATTAGCCTGAATCACTGAGAATCTTGCCTGAGAGAATTGGCCTCACCCGCGCAACTGCATCGATTTTTTACAGCTTTCGGTGAATTGCCAAATGCTCTCTGCCAACTCGGTAGAATAGGTAACTAATTCAGCTAGCAGTCTCAACAGCAGCAGCCATGCCTTATCTCTGGTTCAAAGCATTTCATATTGTCGGCATTGTCGCCTGGTTTGCCGGCCTGTTTTATTTGCCCCGTCTGTTTGTCTATCATGCCGAAGCCAACGAGCAGCCTGAAGCCGTCCGCAGCATCTTGCAGCAGCAGTATCAGGTGATGGAAAAGCGGCTCTACAGCATTATTATGACGCCCGCTATGGTTTTGACCGTGGTAATGGCGGTGGGCATGGTAGTCACTGCGCCGGATCTACTCAAACAACCCTGGATTCACATTAAGCTAGGGCTGGTAGTTATCTTGATCGGCTATCACCATTTCTGCAAGCGGCTGATGCGCGAGATGGCATCTGGACAGTTCCGCTTCAGCGGCCAGCAGTTTCGCTGGTTCAACGAATTTCCGACGGTGCTGTTTGTGATTGTGGTGCTGCTCGCCGTCTTCAAAAATAACTTTCCCACCTCGGCAGCAACCTGGGCGGTGGTGGGCATGGTGGTGGCCATGGCGGCAGTGATTCAGCTTTACGCCCGCAAGCGGCGGCTTGATCAGGAGTCGGCCAGTCTAGATGAGTCTGAACCTAGCTCGGCTCAAGCGCTGCCGTAGGTACTGCCAGCTCTGATGTCACCGGAGGCGCAACCGTAAACGTGAGTACCGTTTCATCAACGCCCTTGAGCTTGAGCGAACTCATTTTGGTGATTGTCGCCTCATCCAAATAGTCGGCCACTGCCGCAGAAACCAGAATAGCGTTAGGTTCAGCCGCCTCTTGCAGCCTTGCCGCAATATTGACGCTGGGGCCAATTGCCGTGTAGTCAGAGCGCTCAGCGCTGCCAAACATCCCGACCACCGCCGTGCCCTGATGAATGCCGCAGCGGAACTGAATCAGCGCTGGCAGACGCAGGGGGTGCCGCCGATTCAGTTCCGCTGCGGCATTCATCAGGGTACGGCGGTGGTCGGGATGTTTGGCAGCGCTGAGCGCTCTGACTACACGGCAATTGGCCC
>CASBQH010000062.1 GCA_949127695.1 Synechococcales cyanobacterium PMM_0073 | reverse complement strand
GAGCAGTCTCGATCGATTGGTGAGCTGGCTCTAGCCGAGCTGCGGAATCTCTATGCTGACATGCAGGCAGATGCCGCTGAATCTCTGGCTCCAGACGAGCTGGACTCGGCTGTAGCAGAGTGGTGGGATCAATATCAGAACGGCCAATACCCAGCAGCCAGCGCCAGCCTGATCGCCGACGTGAGCGAACCGCTGGAGGCTGAAATCATGCCTGCCGCAATCCAGACTACTATGCTGCCTGCGGCTCAGCGTCCGTTGGGTATGCGACAAGACTGGACAAGGCTAGAGCTGCTCAGCAACCTAGTCAGCGAGCTTGCCACTCAGGACAACCGCTTTCGCTCCCAGCGTGAACAGCAGGTTGAAACGATTGAATCTATGGCGCAATGCTTCAATCGCGTCCGGCAGCTCACCGTTAATCTCAACCGCTGGTCACAGCAGTGGTCGCCCCCCATTGCCCCAGCTGCGCCATCTCTCCCCCTATCTCCCAGCTCACCGCTACAGCCTGCGGCTCATTCCATGAGCGCCAAGCGACTGCGCCGACTCAGCTCGCGCAACCGCAGTCAGGAATATTTGCAGGCCACAGCCCAGTCGGTGGTTGAAGAAATGGCGCAGCTAGGCGAAGCAATCCAGGACTTGCTGCTGCTCGATCAGCGGCTACAGCATCTCGATAAGCAGAAGCAAAAAACGCTGAAGCAGGTGCAGAACAACCTGTTTCAGGCGCAGATGCTGCCGGTCAGCGAGCTGTTCAATCAATTTCCGCGCATGGTGCATGATCTGGCTAGCACGGAGGGCAAACAGGTGATGCTAGATCTGCATGGCAGCCAGACGCTGGTCGATAAGGCGATTTTAGAAAAGCTCTATGACCCGCTGGTGCATCTGGTGCGAAATGCGTTTGACCACGGGATTGAAACACCAGAGCGGCGGCAGGCGTTGGGCAAGCCAGCTCAGGGTAAGATTACCATCCGGGCTTGGCATCGCGGCAACCAGACCTATTTGGAAGTGCAGGATGATGGTCAGGGCATTGAGATTGAGCAGATTCGTTCAGCGGTGATCAAACAGGGGCTGATGCCGCCTGCTGAGGCCGAAACGCTCTCGCCGCCCAGGCTCTATGAATATCTGTTCTCCCCCGGATTTTCGACCACCGCAGAAGTCAGCAGCCTGTCGGGGCGGGGCATGGGGCTGTATGCCGTGCAGTTTCAGGTGAATGCGTTAAAAGGCGTGGTGACGCTGGACTCGAAGCCGGGGCGAGGCACCACCTTCACGCTGCGGCTACCATTGACCTTAACCATTACCAAGCTGCTAATTTTTAGCATCCAAAACAATCTGCTGGCGATTCCGGTGGATATGCTGGAGGCAATCACCGTGGCCTCTGAGCAGCAGTTTCAGACGGATCAAGATCAGCAGTTTTATCGCTGGCAGGGGCGATTTGTGCCAATTTACCCCGAATCGCTGCTGCTGAGCTACAACTATCCCCGCCTGGTTGAGCCTAGCGAAAAGGGGATGGAAGGGCAAGGCATGGCGAACCAGAGCGAATCCTGGCAGCAGCCGAAGAAGTTTCCGCTGCTGCTGCTGTCGCATGGCGAAGAGGTGATTGGGCTGCGGGTCGAGCAGATTGTCCTGGAACAAGACCTGATGATTAAGCCCTTTAACGATGCGGTCGCGCCGCCTTCTGGACTGGCGGGCTGCACGGTTCTGGCCGATGGGCGGCTGGCTCCGGTGCTAGATGGCCCCGCCCTGATCGAAAAATGGCTGCGGTTTTCTCAAGGTGAACCGGTAGTGTCGTCTCCTGGCAAGCTGCCCGCTCCGACCATTCCTACGGTTTTAGTCGTAGATGATTCGCTGACCATTCGCCATGCGCTGTCAACCACGCTAGCCAAGGCGGGCTATCAGGTGATGCAGGCCAAAGACGGCTGGGAGGCCATCACCCAGCTGCGATTGCGCTCTGGCGTTGCGGCAGTGATTTGTGATATTGAAATGCCGCGCATGAACGGCTTAGAGTTTTTGAGCCGCTGTCGGCAGCAGGGCATGACCTGCCCGGTGATTATGCTCACCTACCGCAGCAGCGCTAAATATCGCCAGCTGGCTCGGCAGCTGGGTGCAACGGCTTATCTGACTAAGCCATACCTGGACAAAGAGCTGCTGAGCACCTTAGAAGGCTGTTTGGCTCCGCTCTAGGCGAGAAACCTGAGCGTTCCCCGATCGCCATCTAGCTCGACGGGCAGACCCACCGGCAGCGCCGCATTCACGCCTTCATGCCCAAACGGTAGATCTGAAATGATGGGAATGCCCAGATCGCCTAGGCGGTCGCGTAGCACCTCTGCCACCGTAAAGCTGGGAATCTGCGGCGTGGGTTCGCATTGGCTAAATCGCCCGGTGACAATGCCCTTAACGCCCCGCAATGCCCCGCTCATCCGCCAGTGGGTCAGCATCCGGTCAATGCGGTAGGGCGCTTCTGAGACATCTTCAAACGCTAAGATTGTCCCCGTCAAATTAGGCTGGGCTGCCGTGCCGAGCAGATGCGTCGCCACAGTCAGGTTGGCGGGCAGCAAAGTTCCAGTGGTTTGCCCGCCGCCCCAGCCGCTGCCCTGCAAAGGTTCAAACCCGCGCCCCTCTAGGCCATCAAACAGGCGCTGCACTGACCAATCTGGCTCAGCGTGAACTGTAGTGAGCAGCGGCGCATGCAGACCCGCCACCCCTTCAGTCGCCAGTCCCCAGAGCAGGCTGGTAATATCTGAAAAACCAATCAGCCACTTGGGCTGGCGGCGCGTCTGGAGCGGCCAATCCCAGTCTTCTAGCAGCCTTGCCCCGCCATAGCCGCCCCGCAGGCAGAGCAGGGCTTTACAGTTTGGGTCTTGCAGAGCGTCCCTCAGCTGCTGCCGACGTGCCTGATCGCTGCCCGCCAAATAGCCCCAGCGATCGTCGTAGCCTGCGCCCAGCTGTAATTGATAGCCCCGCGCCTGCCAGATCTGCATGCGTTTCTCT
>CASBQH010000061.1 GCA_949127695.1 Synechococcales cyanobacterium PMM_0073 | reverse complement strand
GGCACGTCATCCGGACCGCGGCAGCCCAGCTTGAGATCTATACGCGCGGCGAAGGCGCACCGGTGCTGATGCATCCGGGCGGCGGCGGTTCGGGATACAGATCGCGGTAGTTGGGGCCGCCTTCGTAGTTGAATACTGTCGCCTGTCCCTCGAAGCGGAAAATTGAGCCATAGACGTTGGGCTTGTTCAGCAGCACGCAGGCATCGTTGACCAGATAGCGGGTTGGGAAGTTGTCGGTGCCGTCCACGATAATGTCGTAGGGCTTCAGGATCTCCAGCGCGTTCTCGGCGCTCAGCCGCGTCGGATGCAGGTCGATCTGGCAGTAGGGGTTAATTTCCAGAATCCGGTCTTTGGCCGACTCGATTTTGGGCTTGCCCACCCAGGAGGTGCTGTGAATTACCTGCCGCTGAAGGTTGGAAGTATCAACAATATCGAAGTCGAGGATGCCGATGCGGCCAATGCCAGCAGCAGCTAAATAGAGCAGCAGCGGCGAACCCAGACCGCCTGTGCCAATGCAGAGCACGCTGGCGGCCTTCAGTCGCTTCTGCCCTTCAACGCCCACTTCTGGCAAAATCAGGTGGCGTGAATAGCGTTCGTAGTCGTCTTTACTGAGCTGGATTTCATCCAGATTGGGATTTAGCATGGTGAATTAAATCATTCATGAAAGGGCGAGTGGGTTTGAGGGGGTAAACGTGGCTCGTCTTTCTATTAGAGCAGTTGTCTTGAAAAAAGTTGAGTTTTTTATAAAATCGTCAGGTAAGTCTGCGTTGAGCTGATGGGCAGCAGGACGAGCTGTTGGTTTTGCAGATCCAGCTCAATGCCCAGCGCTTCTAGTGGGATCACGCCCAGCAGCGGATCTTGGCCACCGGGTAGCTCCAAACATTCAAAGGTGCCTTCGCGTCCCAGCAGCGAAATTTTGGCATCTTGAAAAATTCGCGCCTTGCCGATCCCAGTTGCCGTGCCCACATCCACTTCTTTGAGTAACTCTAGGCCGAGCTGAGCGATGACTTTGGCGGGGAGGCAAAGCATGGTTGCGCCAGTATCGACCAGCACATTCTCTAGCGTTACTGAGCGAATTTGATCAGCTGGGACATAGCCCCTTGCAGCAGTGATTTCATCCGCTCGATTTGTGATGGTCAGCCTCGTCAAAATCTTGCCCACGTCGTTGCCTTGAGTTTTGTGCCGCATTATTCTACTCCAACGCAATTGATCTCAACTATGACAAGTTTTTTGAGTAATCGCTTCAGTCTGGATTTCCTCAGATTCAAACTGGTGCGCGTTATTAAGCTGCCATGACAACAGCTCTGTAACCTGGCCTTGCTCCACCGACAGAATCAGGTAAGAGTATTCTGGCCATGCCAGCAGCCGATCGGTTTCGGAGGGGATGGCCGGGTGATCAGGATGTGAGTGGTAGATGCCAATAACTTGCAGGCCGAGATCACGGGCTTGGCGCTGGGCTTTGAGCAGATCTTGCGGATCAATCCAGTAGCGGTCGCGGCGGGCGTTTGGATGACGAGAGACGGCAATCTCCAGCACAGCCAAATCGGCGACGACGATCTCACTCCA
This sequence comes from Synechococcales cyanobacterium PMM_0073, assembly GCA_949127695.1. Taxonomy (GTDB): domain Bacteria; phylum Cyanobacteriota; class Cyanobacteriia; order Elainellales; family Elainellaceae; genus Elainella. The sequence continues at coordinate 1,467 of CASBQH010000061.1, read as the reverse complement.
GGCATTTTGGGTAGGCTGCACTTCGAGGACTATTTTGCGATTGCTCTGCTCATCTCGCTCTAGCCTGCCCAGCAAAATCCCACAGCATTCTTCAGGATAGGTCTGCTGGGCGTGGGTCTGGATCGCCTGCTGATGCGCTGCTGAGAGGATCAGCATCTCAAGTCGCCAGCGCCTGCGGCAGAAACGTCAGCACGCGCTGCCAAGCATCAGTCGCGGCGGTAGCGTTATAGGCTTCGGGGCGGCTGTCGTTGAAGAAAGCGTGACCCGCATTGGCGTAGCTGTGGGCTTCGATGCTGCCGCCCGCCTGCTGGATGGCAGTTTCCAGCTGCTGCACGGCTTCCGGCGGCACAAAGTCGTCGTTTTCGCCAAATATGCCCAGAACGGGCGCGGTGAGCTTGGAGAAATCGGGGCTGACATTGGGATGAACGCCGTAGAAATCCACGACTGCGCCGACATGCTCGCTGGTAGTGGCGGCCAGCAAGGCTAGCTGTCCGCCCATACAAAAGCCCACCACGCCCAGCTTTTTGACTTTGACTGCCGGATGCTTCAGCACGCAGTCTATGGCCGAATCTAGTTCTTCAGCCGCTTTTTCAATGTTCAGCGCCATAAACAGCCGCTGGGCTTCGTCGGGCGATTTTGTCGTGGTGCCGTTGTAAATATCGGGCGCTAGCGTCACGTAGCCCGCTGCGGCAAACCGCTCAGCCACGTCTTTGATATGCGGCACCAGCCCCCACCATTCCTGAATCACAATCACGCCCATGCCGTTTGGGGTTTCGGGCAAGGCCAAATAGCCGATGTTTAAGATATCTTGTCCCATTGCAACACCTCGCAGGTTGACCCTACTCATTAAACCGTATAGATCGGTACGCCCACTAACTTTTCAAACAGCGCCACGTTGGCGGTTTCGGCAGCGTCATAGAGGCCGTAGATTTTGGACAGACGGCCTGTTGCCGCCAGCACATCTCGAATTTCGCGGTTGGTGAAGCTGTTGAGCGCTCGATTGGTCAGCAGCGCCAGACAGGCGGCAATCCCAATGGCCTGCCCCACCGCCACGTTGTATTCGACAATTCGGCCTGCGGTGCTGGCATTGCCGTCAAACCCAGTTGCGGGACCCAGCACCGCCAGATTGGGGATATCTTTCAGCAGGCTATGCCGGATGCCAATATTAAACAGCGGCGTTTTGAAATGCGGATTGGGTGCGCCCAACGTCACGGCGCGCTCTTGCAGTCCGTCAATGCCGCCGCGCGCATCAAACGCATAGCCAAAGCTACCCAGAGCCTCAGAGGCCGTGACGCCGCCCGCCATCATCTGCGCTCCCGGCAGTGGCAGAACTGCGCCGGTAATATTGCCCGCGTGCCGGATATAGAGTTCGAGAGCAGGCTTAACGCGGGTTGCGCCCAGACTCTTATACCAGCGCTCGACAAAGCTCATTTCGGTTAGCATGGCGGCGGTTGGCTTAGCATTATT
>CASBQH010000060.1 GCA_949127695.1 Synechococcales cyanobacterium PMM_0073 | reverse complement strand
GCTCAGCTCGTTGGCCTCAGCTAAATCACGCAGTTTGCGGAAGGGGCATCAATGCGAAGATTTTTGGGGCGGAGATTTTTAGGACCGCTGACGGTGGCGCTGGCGGCAGTTGTTTGGCTGAGCCTGCTGGCTCCTCTGCCTGCCCAAACTCCGGCCAACGTTGCGGTAGGACGTTTGGGCGCAGTCGCCTCAGTCGATGCCCGCGCCTCACAAATTGGGATTGATGTGCTGAAGGCGGGCGGCAACGCAATTGATGCAGCGGTGGCGACTTCGGCGGCTCTGGGCGTGGTGGAGCCGTTTTCGACCGGGATTGGCGGCGGCGGCTTCATGCTGATCTACCTCAAAGATCAAGACCGGGTGATCAGCATCGACGGACGCGAGCAGGCTCCGGCGGCAGCCAAAGTCGAGATGTTTCAAGATCCTGATAGCCCAACCGCAGAGCTATTGCCCTTCACGCCCAATCGGATCAGCAGCGGCTTGGCTGTGGGCGTACCCGGAACGCTGACCGAATGGCAGGAAGCGCTGAACCGCTATGGGACGCTGACGCTGGCAGAAGCGCTCCAGCCCGCGATTGGCTTGGCTCAGACGGGGTTTGAGGTGGATGCCACCTTTGCAAGCCAAGTTGCCCAGAACCAAGCGCGCTTTGCCGCCTTCCGCTCGACTCGGGCGCTCTATCTACCGGGCGATCAGCCGCCTGCGGTTGGGTCGAGCTTCAAAAACCTAGAGCTAGCCAAAACCTATCAACTGCTGGCCGAACGCGGCCTGAATGCTTTCTATCGCGGCGAGTTGGCGCAGGCGATTGTCCAAACCGTGCAGAATCCGCCCACGGTTGAGTCGCCGCCATTCCGCGTCATCCCAGGCAAAATGACGCTGGCCGATCTAGATCGCTATGCCGCCCGCGTCCGCCCTGCCGTGGAAACTCACTATCGCGGCTATCGCTTCTATGGCATGGGGCTACCCAGCAGCGGCGGCATTACCACAGGCGAAGTGCTGAAGATTGTCGAAGGCTTTGATCTGGCGCAGCTTGAGCCAGCCGCCGCTTGGCATCGGGTGATTGAAGCTGAGCGCCTCGCCTTTGCCGACCGCGCCGCCTACTTGGGCGACCCCGAATATGTCGATGTGCCTCTACCCGGCCTCCAAAGCGACGGCTTCGCCCAGCTGCGCCGCACCGCCATCCGCGAACCGATAACCGCCGACAAAACCTTCCGCGCCCCGGCAGGCAATCCGCTGCCCTTTCAGGATGACCCCAGCCCCAGCCTGACCGCTAGCCCAGTCAGCGCCAGACTCAGCGATCACGAAGGCCGCTCGACCACGCATCTCACCGTCAGCGACCGCTTTGGCAACGTGGTTTCTTACACCAACACCATCGAATCCACCGGCGGCTCTGGCATCGTCGTTCCGGGCTACGGCTTCATCCTCAACAACGAACTCACCGACTTCGACCCAATGCGTCCGCACCCCAACGCCCCCGAACCGGGCAAGCGTCCGCGCAGCAGCATGGCTCCCACGCTGGCCTTTGCCCCCGACGGCAGCTTGCTGGCCTTTGGCTCTCCCGGCGGCTCCACGATTATTACCACCGTCATCGGCATTGCCGTCAACCTGATTGACTTCGGCCTGCCGCTGGATCAGGCGATTGCAGCTCCCCGAATTTCGCAGCGCAACGGTGGCGTGACGCAGGTGGACAGCGGTCTGGAGCAGAGTGAGCTAGGCCAAAAGCTAACGGCTTTGGGACAGATTCTAGAACCTGTGCCAGAAATTGGGGCAGCGACGGGGCTGATGATTCAGCCGGATGGCCGGATTTTGGCGGTGGCTGAATCAAAGCGACGCGGCGGCGGGGCGGCAATGGTGGGTCAGCCTTAGGTGGGGAGCTGCTGTGACGCCACAGCAGCTAGGGATTTGCAATAAGATACTGTTTTAACTCGTGAGAGCGTTCGGGGAAAGCTTCCCCCGGACACTCTCACGTCTTCTGATAAATTGAGTTCGGTTACTGCGGGTCGCATCTGGGTTGCAGGGCAGTTTTATTGCAGGGCAAGCGAACTATCAAAATTGAGGGGCCAGCGCTGGAAGATGAGGTTTTAGCAGTTTTCTAGTGTGAGTCATAGATGAGAGCCGTTGCAGTCTCAAGGCGGAGAAATGAGTAGCTGAACCTGAGTTTCTGACAGGCTCAGTAGCGTCGTGACCTGTTCTAGCGACATTCCGGTTTCTAGCAACTTCTGAGCTGCCTGTAATATCTGAGCCTGAGCCTCTGCTTCCGCCTGCTGCGCCTGTTCTTTTGCCAGACGCTCCCGCTCTTCCGCCTGCTGCGCCTCTGCTTCCGCCTGCTGTGCCTGTCCTTTTGCCTGCTGCGCCTGTTCTGTATCAGTCAGCAGCCAGTCTCCATCTGCATCACACCAGCGCAACCATTGCCCAGAGACATCTTCAAATTCACCCGCCCAGATGCCCAGCCCAATTTCCAGCTCTTCTAGCCAGATTAGGGGATGAGTCAGGCTAAGCGACTGCTCTTGATACTGTCCGCCCGCTAGCTTGAAGTAGCGCAGGCGCTGGCTGTAGCGGCTGTAGACAATGTAGTGCGGGATGCGAAGGTAGCGTTCGTATAGCTCAAACTTACCCGGTGGCTGGGCTTTAGCCTGCGGCTGGGCTTTAGCCTGCGGCTGGGCTTTAGCCTGCGGCTTTGACTCGGCGCTGGGTGCAGGAGCAGCAGCATCGGCAATTTTGGCAGATTCGTCATAGAAGCGTCCCAAATCTTCGGCTTCTGTGCCAGGGGAAAGGAACTCCACCACAATCTCCGGAGACTTCCCCTCCTGCCAGATTACATAGCTGCGGCGTAGCTCTCTATTTTCGTAGAGGCGAGGCACATCTACCACTAGAAACCAGTCTGGGCGCTTGTGCCAAAGCGGATGCTTGACATCATAGTAGAGGTTAAGGTCTGAGGCGGTGAAGCAGTTCTTGCGGCTGTATTCTGCCAATCTGAGGGTGCGGCTGAGCAGCTGTGGCTGGAGATCATGAAATTCGTCAGGCAAACCAGGCTCCTCCGGGTCTTCGCTGGGCAGGTCATACATCGTCGGCAAGATCTCGCTCGGCGGTCTCGGCGGATCTGCTTGCGGAATTGGCTGGTAGGCGATGGACTGCATAGAGATATGAATAAAGATATGAGTGAAGATATCCTGATCCTAAGTGATCTAGAAATTATCTATCTATAAATCTGACTTGAGGTTTTGCAAAGCTAGAGCGCTCACAGATCAAAAACTGCCCGCGCCCACGTTCAGCCTTGATTTCGCCCTGCTCATAAACCACTTCGCCCCGCGAGAGTACGGTGACTGGATAGCCTTGCAGCTTCATGCCTTCGTAGGGCGTGTAGTCTACGTTATGATGCAGCGCGCTGTTGGTGATGGTTACAGGCTTCTGGGCGTCCCACAGCACCAAGTCAGCATCTGAACCAATGGCAATTGTGCCTTTGCGCGGGTAGAGTCCGTAGAGTTTGGCCGGGTTAGTAGCCGTCAGCGCTACGAATGTATTGAGATCAATCCGGCCTTTGTTCACGCCTTCAGAAAACAGCAGCGCCAGCCGAGTTTCGATGCCGGGAATGCCGTTGGGCACATGCTGGAACGAGCCGTTGATACCGCCGACCTGCTTACCCTGCGGATCGCTGTAGCGGAACGGCGCATGATCAGAAGCAAACACCTGAAATACGCCATTGATCAAGCCATCCCAAATCACCTGCTGATTCGCCTTGTCGCGCGGCGGCGGGCTGCAAATGCACTTCGCCCCTTCAAATCCTGGGCGTGCCAAATCTTCCTCAGTCAAAAATAAATACTGCGGACAGGTTTCGCCATAGATCCGCAGTCCCCGATTCTGCGCCCACTGAATCTGCTCAACGGCTTCTGCGCCCGACACATGCACCAGCAAAATCGGCACATCCACCAGTTCGGCTAGCGCAATAGCGCGATGCGTCGCCTCTCGTTCTACCAGCATGGGGCGGGCAGTGGCATGGTAGCGCGGAGCGGTCTTGCCGAGCTGCTCTAGCCGCTGCACCATCCAGGCAATGCAGTCGCTGTTCTCGGCGTGAACCATCACAAATGCCCGCTCCTGTCGCGCTACGGCCAATACATCAAGCAGCTCTCGGTCGTTCAGCTTCAGGTCGTCGTAGGTCATATAGACCTTGAACGAGGTGTATCCGGACTGAATGAGGGCGGGCAGTTCGTGATCTAAAACTTCCGGCGTTGGGTCTGAGACAATCAAATGAAAGGCATAGTCAATCAGAGCATTGCCATTTGCTCGCTGGTGGTAGTCAACCACGGCAGCTTTGAGCGACTCGCCTTTGATTTGGCAGGCAAACGGAATCACGGTGGTGGTGCCGCCACAGAGCGCTGAGCGGGTGGCGGTGAAAAAATCGTCAGCCATCACCACGCCGCCGCCCACGGGCTGATCTATATGGCAGTGGGCATCCACGCCGCCAGGTAGCACCAGCCGATCGGTCGCGTCAATTTCCTGATTGGCTGGCGGTAAGTCGGCAGCTAGTGCCATAATTTTGCCATCGCAAATGCCGATATCGCAGCGCATTATATCGGCGGCGGTTACAACCTGTCCGTTGCGAATTACCAGATCAAAGTTCATGGCTGCGGCTCCTTGACTCCCTCGACCTACGCTCAACCAGCAGATCGGCGCAGGGTTTGTAAACTATAGCCCGTAGAACCAGACAATCAGGATGGGCGTCACAAGCGTCAGAATCAAATTCAGCGGTGCGCCAATCCGAGCAAAGTCCAGAAACTTGTAGCCCCCCGGTGCATAGACCATTGTATTGGTCTGGTAGCCAATTGGGGTCATATAGCTGTTGGAAGCCGCAAAGGTGACAGCAAACATAAAGGCATAGGGATTGAGGCTGAGCGCCTTGGCTACTTCCACCGCAATCGGAATCATCAGCACCACGGTGGCATTATTCGACAGAATTTCGGTGAGTAAAGTGGTGGCCAGGTAGAAAAACGTCAGAATCCAGAAGCCCGACAGCTGACCGCCTGCCGCCAACAGCTGATCGGCCAGCCATTTGGTTGCGCCAGATTTGTCCATGGCGATACCCAGCGGAATTAGGCCAGCCAGCAGAAAAATCACGTCCCAGCGCACCGCGCCATAGAGTTCGCCCGGTTTGAGACAGCCGGTTAGCACCATTAAAATCACGCCAGCCAGCGAGGCCACTAAAATGGGTATCCAGCCCAGCGCTGAAACTAGAATGACGCCCGCCGTAATTGCCAGGGCAATCCAGGCTTTATCCTGCCGAAATGACTCGACATCGCGCTGCTCCAGCACCAATAGCTCACGGCTAGTTTGCAGTCCCAGAAAGCTCTCACGCGGACCTTGCAGCAGCAGCAGGTCGCCGAAGCGCAGCGGCACTCTGCCCAGACGATCATGCAGCACCTCAGAACCGCGTCGGATTGCCAGCACAGTGGCATTATAGCGCTGCCGAAACCGCAGATCTTTCAGGGTTGAGCCACTCAGGCGCGAGTTCGACAAAATCAGCACTTCGGCCACCTTATCTTGGCCTGAGGTCAGCTCTATCGTTGGATTGCTGGTTTCGTCTGGCTCTAAGGCTGCTAAGCCAGCGGTTTCCTGCCCAGCTTTTGCTTGGCTAAACTTCACGTCTGGCAAAATATCTAGACCGCGCTCTTCGCGGATTTTGAGCAGATCCTCTCGGCTGCCGCTCACCAGCAAAATATCGCCTGCGGCCAAGATCTTGTCGGCCAGCGGCTGCGGAAAGTGAGCGTCATCGCGAATCAGTTCGAGTACGGCAATGTCAAACTTGCGCTGAATGCCACTAGAGCGAATCGTTTGACCAATCAAAACCGAGCGCGGCGCAATTACCACTTCGCTGACATAGTCCTTTAGGCTATAGTCTTGGCTGAGACTGCTAGCGGGCGCTTTGCGGTCAGGCAATAGCTTGGGCGCGGCAAAGGCCAGATAAATTAGCCCAATTACAAAGGTAATTAGACCTAGCTTGGTAAATTGGAATAGGCCAAATTCACCGTAGCCCAGCTTTTTGGAAATGCCGCTAGCCAAAATATTCGTGGAAGTACCCACTACCGTAATCATGCCGCCCAAAACGGTGGCGTAAGACAGTGGGATTAGCAGCTTTGACGGTGAGATGCCCTGCTTTTTGCACCAGTCTTCGACAATCGGCAGGAAAACCGCCACCACCGCCGTGTTGTTAATAAAGGCCGTGATGGGACCCACAATCAGCCCCATCACAAAAACCTGCTGGCTAATATTCTTGCCGCCCCGCTTGATTAAAAAGTCGCGGATCACCTGAACTACCCCAGTCCGGGCAATCCCGGCGCTGAGAATGAACATGGCCATGACCGTAATCGTGGCCGAGTTGCCAAATCCAGAAATGCCTTCTTCTGGCGTGACTAGCCCCAGCAGCATCAGTAAGACTGCAACCGCGAGCGCCGTCAGATCAACCGGGATCCATTCAACAATGAAGCAGACGAGAGCGAATAGGAGAACGCCAAGGGTCAAGACAATTGGATTTAGGGGTAAAATCATAGAGAACACAGATGGGGGCAATAAAACAATGCTCAGAGATACTCAGACCAGATTTAAGCAGATTAAATTGCTACGGCCTGAGAGGCTTTGGGCAGATAGCCTAGCTCCTCTAAAGCCGCAAACACTTTGCCAACGCTCTCATCTAGCGTTTCTAGATCGGTTCTGCATTCGACTTCAGGATTGAGGGGCGGTTCGTAGGGGTCAGAAATGCCGGTAAACTGCTTGATCTCGCCAGATCTGGCCTTCTTGTATAGCCCTTTGACATCGCGCTCTTCGCAAGTTGCTAGCGGAGCGTTTACAAACACTTCAACAAAGCTGCCAATTTTTTGCCGCACGGCTTCACGCACGTCGCGGTAGGGCGAAATCGCCGAAACCAACACAATCACGCCATTGCGGCTGAGCAGCTGAGAGACAAAGCCAATCCGGCGAATATTTTCATCGCGATCTGCTTTACTAAATCCTAACCCTTTGGTTAAGTTTTCGCGGACAATATCGCCGTCTAGAATCTCGACCCGACAGCCTTGGGCAACGAGCTGGGCGGCAACGGCTTGAGTAATAGTCGTTTTCCCGGCTCCGCTTAGCCCCGTAAACCAGACTGTGACACCACCATGCTGCATAAGTTTATTCTCTAATTTGAGTGATCTGTCAAATGCTAACGTAGCTGTTTGGGGATCTGCCTGTCAACAGCCTTCCTGAACTGGAGCTGTAGCGAAAGGGCTAGTGAGCTAGCAGCAATAGATCTGATCATTAGAATTAGCGTAAAAATCAGCATAGAAATAACCACAGAATAAATTCTTAATGCTGAAATAAATAAGTTATATAAATGTTTAAGCTTAAAAAAATAGCGTTATCCCTAGGTTAATTAGGAACAACGCCATCTACAGCCGAGATATTTTAGCTCCTCTAGCGTGAGTTGGCTCTAGCCACCCGCAGCTGCTCTGGAGACTCTATTTCGGTCAGCGGTGCAGCAAACTGTGAAATGCGCTCCATCAGTCCAGGCAGCAGGCGATTGCCCCAAACGGCCAGATGGCTTTGCCAGCCCACCAAGATTTCGGGTTTGCCAGCTTGCAACCCCTGCACCAGCACTTGCGCCACTCGCTGCGGCGTCGTTGGCATCACCCAGCGGAACCATTGGAACTTTCGCACCATATCCGTATCGGTGAGCGAAGGCAATAGAGCCACCACTCGAACGTTGTGAACTGCTAGCTCGCTTCGCAGGGCTTGAGTGAAGCCCAAAATTGCAAACTTCGTGGCTGAATAGGTGGCCATGCTAGGAGCCGCAATTTTGCCCATCAGGCTCGATACATTGACAATTGTGCCCTGCTGCTGGGCGGCCATCCGTCGCGCCACCAGTCGGGTAATGGTATACATGCCCATCAGGTTGAGAGAAAGCTCCTCCTGGATCTGCGGTAGCCGAGAGGCCAAAAAGGAAGCCTGATGCGCCACGCCTGCACAGTTGACCAGCAGATGAATCGGGCCATGGTCACGCCAAGCCTGGGCAATGGCAATATTCACTTCAATTGGCTGAGCCAGATCGAGCGCCAGCGGCACAGCTTCGACGCCGAGCGCCTCTAGCTCAGCCGCTAGCTCAATCAGGCGCTGCTGGTTACGAGCGACTAAAATCAGCCGCTGGACGCCTTGCTGGGCGAATTCTAGGGCAATGGCGCGGCCAATGCCGCGAGAGGCACCTGTGACTAGGATTGTTTTGCCCTGTAGGTTGCCCTGTGGGGTGCGCTGTGAATTATTTTTGGGTCGGTTGCGTTGAAGATGCATAACTTTAAGCCTCCAATGGAGTGAGGATTTATGGGCGCGTTCAGTGAATGAATCTGGGTTAACTATTGGGTCTAGTCACCGAAACGCGCTGATAAACCTGAATCTGTCTTGAATCTGGGGCTATAGAATCTGCGACTGTATAGATGGAACTGTATGGATAGAATCGAGAATTTGCGATTGCCAACTTGCACAGACTAACAACGGGATCAAGAAGCTGCAATATTTATTAATAGAAAAGTCAAGTTGTGATGGAATGATACAAAGCTCTCAGAAATTGGTCTGAGCATTACGAAGGCGCAAAGCGCTGTTCTAGTCAGCAGTTTCCGCAGTTTCATCTGCTCCGCCCAAAATGAGAAAATAGGCAGATTTGCCAGCCTCAATCAAAAGCCGCTTGAGATCAGAGCCTCCTGATCTCAAGCGGCAGCGGCATGACTTGATGAAAATCCGCCTGCTTCTAGCTGAGGCGGTAGGCCGCAGCAGGCTTATTCCGCTGCATAGGAGCCTTGACCGGAGCTGCTTGGGGCGGCGTATGCACGACAATAATTGAGGTCTTTGCTTGACGATAGGCAATCGCATCCGCTTCTCGTCGCACCGCGATTTTGCCCTGATAGCGCCCCCGACGAGCCGTTAAAACTAGCAAATCTGTAGGCTTCAGCACTTCAGAAATCTGCTGAACTAAGCCGCCGCTGACCCGCGTAATTGTGATATTGCCTCACAGCTCATCTGCCCAACGTAGCAGTAATGGGCGGCGCTTTCATGATCCCCAGCCGATTTAGCACCGGCAGCGCCAGCAGCGTATGGGAGGCCAGACAGGAAGCGACCAGTACAGCAGCCAATAGCCCGTAGCCCGCCAGCAGCATGGCTCCAGTGCCCAGCGCCATGGGCAGCAAGAAGGTCATCAGGCCAAAGCCCATCGCCGCGCCCGCGTTTTTCTTTAAGTCATCTAGGCTAGTCTCTAAGCCGCCCAAAAACATTAAGAACAATAGCCCCACCGTGCCTAGCAGCACAATGGTTTGATCTCGCTCTAGCAGTCCTAAGCCATGCGGGCCAATCACGACGCCAGCCAAGATCAGCCCGACAATTCCGGGTAGCCCCAATCGCTCAAATAGCAAGGGGGCAACTAGCATAACGCCCACCAGCACCAAAAACATCGTTACCGGATCTTTGATCGGCTGATGATTAAAAAAATCGAAGGCAGATATCAGAGAGGGAACCGAGCTAGGTAGGTGGCCTAAAGATAGGTGGCCTAAGAATAGCGCATTCAGGTGAATCATCAGAGACATATAACCTTACTCCTCGGCTTCCGAAAGCTACGCGTAGAGACTAATAGCGCTAAAGCTGTAGCCGATTTATTATCAGGTAGCCTCACTCAGACTACCTCTCGCTTCCGAAGGAACTCACCTCGCGCTGATCTCCGAAAATATCGCTCTGAAGATAGATCTGCGACTCGTCTGTTGTCATTCAAAAGCCTGCGACATAAATGCCGCAGGCTATGATTCCGTAATTTTTAATTTAGCTCAAGCCGATAGAGACTTAACGTAGAGCGTCTACAGAGCGCTGCGACGAGTCAAGGCGTAGTAGATAAATAGCGCTACAATTGCACCCAGAACTGCAACCACAACTCCACCAATGCTCAAGCCTGCACCAGCAACCGCAATTGTGCCCGTAGTCAGCAGATTGTACAGACTGCCGCCCACAAATGCACCGATAATACCCAGAATCATTGTGCCCAAAATGCCGCCACCCTGGTTTCCGGGATAGATTGCCTTGGCAATTGCACCCGCAATCAAACCTAAAATCACCCAAGCTAGAATATTCATGAATTTTTTCCCTGCCGAATAATGTTTCAAACTTGAACTAAGACTATCAGCCCATCCCGGGTGAGCACACCTACCCAGAGCATGACTCCAGCCTGAGTTAGGCTACCCCTGAAGACAGACCCCCTTATAAAGAACATCCCTTTGCAGCGCCAGGAAACCGCTATGTCACCCGCTAATTTACAGGCTGATCCACAGGCTAATCCCCGCTCTATGCCTCCGTTGCAGCGAGTGCTGGCCAGTCTGCGCGCCTATCCAGGGCTAGCGCTCGGAGCCTTGATCAGCTCGCTGCTGCTGACTGCCGCCTATGCGGTGACGCCGCAGCTGTTTCGCTGGGGAATTGACCAGGGAATCGCCCAGCAAAATCTGCGAGTGATCTGGCAGAGTGCTGGGGCAATGTTGCTGGCGGCAGTCGGGCGCGGGCTGTTCAACTTTGGCCAGAGCTTTTGGGCAGAGGCCGCTTCGCAGGGCGTCGCCTATGACCTTCGCAACCGAATCTTTAGCAAAATTCAAACCCTCAGCTTTAGCTACCATGACCAAGCGCAGACTTCGCAGCTGCTGACCCGGATGACCAACGATATTGAGCAGATTCGCAGCTTTCTCAGCACTAGCCTAGTGCAGGTGATTAGCGCTGTGGTAACGCTGGTGAGCATTGCGGTGGTGCTGCTGCTCATGAACTGGCGGCTGGCCTTGATTACCCTAACGGTGGTGCCGATGGCTGGCTGGCTGCTGGCGCGGTTTTTGCAGCGTAACAGCGCCATCTTTCGGCGGGTGCAGGAAGAGCTGGGCAACCTGAATGCCGTGCTGCAAGAGAATCTGCTAGGCGTGCGGGTGGTGAAGGCGTTTGTCCAGGAAGCTCATCAAACTCAACGCTATGCTGCCTTAAACCAAGAGCTGATGCAGAGCAACATGCAGACGATTCGCGCCATTCGGAATACCTTTCCGTTTATATTCCTACTCAGCAACCTGGTGACAGTTGTGGTGGTGGGATATGGCGGTGCAGCGGTAATTGGCGGCGAGTTCTCGGTGGGGGAGCTGCTGGCGTTTAATTCTTATCTGCTGCTGATTTTACAGCCTATTCTACTCATTGGCTTTGCAGCTCCCGCTATTGCCCAAGCAGCGGCTTCTGCGGAGCGGCTGTATGAAGTGATTGATGCCACAGTCGAGATTCGCGATCGACCGGGGGCAGTGCCGTTCAAGGCATGCAGCGGCAGAATCACCTTTGAAAATGTCTCGTTTCGCTATCCGGGTGCGACTCAAGAAGCGCTAAAGCATATTTCGTTTGAAACCAAGCCGAACGAGCTGATTGCGATTTTGGGCATGACGGGTTCTGGCAAAAGCACGATTGTAAATCTGCTGCCTCGGTTTTATGATGTGACGGCGGGCGCAGTCAGAATTGACGGACGCGACGTGCGCGACTTTACCCTGGCCAGCCTTCGTAGCAAAATCGGCATAGTCTTTCAGGAAACAACGCTGTTTTTGGGCAGCATCCAAGAGAACATTGCCTATGCCAAGCCCAACGCCAAGCTGGAAGAAGTAATACAGGTGGCCAAAACCGCGCAGATTCACGAGTTTGTTATTAGCCTGCCGGAGGGCTATGCGACGCAGGTGGGCGAGCATGGCGTTGGTCTCTCTGGCGGCCAAAAGCAGCGGATTGCGATTGCCCGCACCCTGCTGACCAACGCCAGCATTTTGATCCTAGATGACAGCACTTCAGCGATTGATGCCCGCACGGCAGTCCAAATTCAGGATGCGCTAGATGACCTGATGCGGCAAAAGACCTGTACCTCGTTTGTGATTGCTCAGCGGATTAGCACGATCAAAAATGCCGATCGGATTTTGCTAATTCAACAGGGACAGCTCGTAGCCCAAGGAACACATCAAGAGCTGATGCAAAGTAGCCCACTCTATGAATCAATTTTGGAATCTCAGATGAAGCAGCCTGCAACCGCTGCTTAACCATTTAGAGGCTTGACTTGCCAATGCTAGCCAGAATATTCCTGGTTCTAACGGGTTCTGTTGATTGTTCTATGAATTGCTACCCTGGGGGTAAGACCTGAAGAAGCATCTGGAGGAGAGACGATGAAACAATCTCTTCGAGGACAAAAAACAATTTGT
>CASBQH010000059.1 GCA_949127695.1 Synechococcales cyanobacterium PMM_0073 | reverse complement strand
GATTACTTCTGGCTGAAGCACCTCAGGCTGGATTACTTCTGGCTGAAGCACCTCAGGCTGGAGCACCTCAGGCTGAGATGCTTCGGGCAGCTGCACCCGCTCTGGCTCAGCTACCGAGAGCTGCCGTAGATCCGGCATTTCTAGCGCCTCGGCTTGCGGCACCAGCTCTTTCTGGGTTTCTTTAATCGAGATCGGCAGCGCAATTGGCTGTTCAATCCAGCAGATTGCTGTCGGCAGCGTTTCTTCAAGGTCTTCGAGCGGGCGAGGAATTACCATGACCGAATGCAGCTCGCCAATCCGGTCGGCTTCATGCATTCCGGCCTCTACGGCCACCGTCACGTCAGAAATCCGGCCTCGAATCACCGCCGTACAAAGCCCGTCGCCAATAATTTCGTAGCCAGAGAGATAAACCTCAGCCGCTTTCAGCATGGCGTCGGCAGCGCCCACCATCGCCCGAACCCCGCGCGTTTCCAGCAGCCCCACCGCCTGATTGCTCAAGCGGCTATAACCCTGCTCTGCCGCCATTTGAGCCAGCCTGCCGCTAATGGGCAGCACGGCTTCTAGATTGGCCAGCGGTCTGGGAATCACGGTGCTAGAAACGAGCTGGCCAATCCGTTCGGCAAAGTCTACCCCAGCATCAATCGCCAGCCGCACATCTGAAATACCGCCGCGCACGACCGCTGTACAATAGCCGCTGCCGGTTTTTTCGTAGCCGACTAGCCGGACTGAAGCCGCTTTCAGCATATTGTCAGCCACGCCGATAATTGCCGGAAAACTGCGGGTTGAGATCAGTCCGAGGGCGCTTTCGCTTTGGATAGGCTGACGGGATGAGGTCATAGGGTGGGGCGTTAGAGAAGCCTTTAGCGAAGCCTCTGAAGCTTCTTAAGGCGGATTGGGCGGATCGGCGTTGGGCGGTTGAGTTAAGCGCCGATGCGGAAACATCGCGATCATAATGCGTTCAACGTAGGCTTGACCATAGACCTGCGTGGGAGTTTTGGGAGCCGACATGGCGGAATTGGGGTTAGGAGCAGGAGCTTGAGCCGATTTGGCCGTTGCGCCATTGCCGTTGCTGGCATTCCCCGAACTTTGATAGAAACTGCCTGGAGCGCTAAAGCCGCTGACAAAACTCGCCTTGAAATTGGGCGCAGGCTCGGTCGCCCAAGGATCGGGGACAGACTCTGCTGGGGGATCGGGCGGCTGGGCTGGCTCAAGTGCCACCTGCCGCCCAGTTTCACCCACCAGCGAGTTGGGCGGCAAAATCTCGCCCGCTGCCACCGAGCTGTCCAGAATGGTCGTGCCCGCGCCAATGCAGGCATCTGCGCCAATCTGTCCCCGTCCAATGATCAAGACGCCTCTGCCCAGTGTAGCTCCTGCCTCAATGGTCAGATGCCCTTGATAGGCATGAACAACCACCGCTTGGCTAATGCAAACCCCAGCCGCAATGGTCAGACGACAGCCCGGATCAGCCTGCAACAACACGCCTGGAGCAATTGCCGCATCTGAATGCACCACCACGTTTCCACTGATGTGAATATGGCTGTGAATTGAGCTGCTGTGAATTGAGCTGTCGTGAGCTGAGCTAGGAGAAGATTGCATGACGTCACATTGACCGACTGCGCCCCAAATGCGCCTCAAAATTATGGACGCTATTACGGACGCTGCACCATTACCTCAGAGACGCGGCGTTTCGTTTTCGTGTCAATGCCAATCAGCCGCACGTATGCGCCGCTGTTTTCGGCCACACAGCCTTCGATTGCCGCCAGCACATCGCCATCGCGCGTAGACTGAATCGGCGCACAGCTCGTCCAAGAGTTGATCCGGAATCGGCGGCTGTCAGCATGTTCAGCAGCGACGCGATAGCCCTGCGACAGCAGCTGACGCACTTCGGCCACCACTTCGGGACTAAGTTTGCCGCCGCTGGCATGGCTGCCTGACTGACTGCCGCCTGCCTGACTGCCCGCATAACTGCTGTCTACTTGGCTTCTGCCGCCATAGCCGCCCGTACTGCCTGTGTAGAGCGGCGGGCTGGATTGATAGCCGCTAGATTGATAGCTAGACTGCTGTTTATCCTGGCTGTAGCTGCCGTTGCCGCCGTTGCCGCCGTTGCCGCCGTTGCCATTGCTGGCCGGAGCTTGACTGGTTCCGTTCGACTCACCCGGACGCTGGACAATCATTTCAGAGATGCGACGCTTGGCTTTCGGGTCGATGCCAAAAACGCGAACATATTCGCCGCCATGCTCACTCAAGCAAGATTCGAGCGCCGCAATTGCGTCAGCAGGGCGGCTGGTCTGAATCGGCGAACAGCTGTTCCAAGAGCTGATCCGAAAATGGCGACTATCCGCATGTTCAGTCCCAATCTTAAAGCCCTGATTAATAAACTGATGCACCCGTTCAATCACCTCTGGGCTGAGCTTGGAGGAGCCGCTGTGACTGCTGGGGCTGCTGGGGCTAGTGCTGTAGCTGGAACTACTGTAGTTAGAGCTACTGTAGCTGGGGCTAGCGCTGGGAGCCGGAGCGCTGCGGACGCCGCTGCCGTCTGGCCGCTGAATCACTAGCTCTAGGACTCGCCGCTTGACTCTGGGATCAACGCCAATCAACCGCACGTAGTAGCCCGGATGCTCACTCACGCAGGCTTCTATGGCGCTGAGCACCTCGGAGTCACGGGTGGAGTGAATCGGGGCGCTAGTCCAGGAGCTGGTCTGAAAATGGCGCTTGTCGGCATATTCGGCGCTGACAACCATGCCTTGGGAGAGCAGCTGGCGAACGTGATCGATAATTTCTGGCGCTAAGCGAGTGTTTTGCATGGGACTAGAGTTAGAGGTGGAATCAGAATATTGCGAGGCTGGAGCAGACTGAGGATGACTGGGAATTTGAGAGCTATAGCTGCGTTCAAGCTGCTGCCGGATTGGCGCAGTTTGGGTGATCTGCTCGGCGCTATGCGCGCCGGAGCGCAAGGCGGCATTCACCCCCATTAAATGCTGGGCAAAGCGGCGGTCGGCTTCTTGCACATCTGGCAACCGATCGGCCTGCTGCTGGCTGGTAATAATTGCCCCAGAGGGTACAAATTTACCGGACGGAATTTCGACATCCTGAATCAGCGTATGCATCATCACAATGCAGTTGTCGCCAATCCGGGCGTTGAACACGGTTGAGCGAAAGCCAATAAAGCAGTGGTTGCCAATATAGGCAGGACCTTGAACCAGCGCCAGATGCGTAATCGCACTGCCTTCGCCAATCCAGACGGAATAGGGATTTTGGTCAGCCCCCACCACGCGCCCTTGCTCCAGGCTGTGGAGGATTGCCCCATCCTGAATCTGACTGCCGGAGCCGATATGAAAAGCGCCGCCCTGATCGGCTCGGATTGAGGTTCCCGGTCCAATTGAGGCGTTCGCCCCCACGCTGACATTCCCAGTCAAATGGGAGAAAGAATGCACGGAGGCCGTTGGAGCAATTTGAGGTTGAGTCATCGTGGCCGGGGGAGTTGGAGCAGCAGAGGCGCTTACCATAGGGAGTAATTTCTCGCGATTGAAACAGCAGCGTAGCAAACCTGTCACCCAAACTTGGCATAGCTCTGCACCAGCGAGCCTAGGTCAAACTCGCGCTAATCTGCCGCTCTAGCGATCCTGGTCGCGCTTGCTGTAGAGACGCTGATTTTCAACGCTGACGGTGTCAATAATGCCAACAATCAGCGCATCAATGGGACGAGACTCGCGACCATGCTGCTGACGAGCCGCGCTGCCGCGACTCACCAACACCCATTCGTCTAGCCCCGCACCCACGCTGTCAGCCGCCACCTCATAGCTCGGCAAGGGCTGACCCTCAGAATCTAGAAACTGCACCAGCAGAAACTTCACGCCCATGAGGCTCTGCTCTTTTTGCGTGCTGACCACCGTGCCGCAGACCTTGGCAATTTGCATGAGCCTTTATTTATTTGCCAAATTTGCCAATGCGCCCCCTAGGAGCGGCTGATTGGGCGGATGCCGCTGACGCTTTCGCGGAAGGCTTCCACGGCTTCGGTGTAGCGAATCGGCAGCACGTACTCTAGGTTTTCATGCGGACGCGCAATGATGTGGGTGGAGAGCACCTGACCGCCGTTGACGCGCTTGACGTTTTCAACGCCTGCGGCCACCGATGCCTGCACTTCTGAGACATCGCCCCGGACAATCACCGTGACGCGACCGCTGCCAATTTTTTCGTAGCCTACCAG
>CASBQH010000058.1 GCA_949127695.1 Synechococcales cyanobacterium PMM_0073 | reverse complement strand
TCTCTGGGATCTCCGTGATTTGGTTGCTGGAGAGGTAAAGCTCGGTCAGATTGGTCAGCTGTGTGATCGTCTCTGGGATTTCTGATAACCCGATGCTAACCAACGTTAGAGATGTCAGCGACTGGAGCTGAAATACTACTTCCGGTATGGTTTCTAGCAGATTGCCGCTAAGACTAAGGCTTTTCAAATACTCCAGATTTTTAAGCTCAGCGGGTAATATCGTCAGTTGATTTGTGATCAGCGTCGGAATCAGCTTGTTCTCTGCCCATTTCCATTCCTCGACTTTCCCCAAAGTCAACGTCTCAAGCCGCGTCAGCTTGCCAATTTCCGGCGGCAGTTCCGTCAGCCCCTGCCCCGACAAATCCAGTTCTGTCCAGCCTTCATCCGCCGCTTGGTCAATTAGCGCTAGCAGCTCATCTTGCGTCATGCTGGTTCTCGTTGGGGGATGCTTCTATTTTGACAGTGGCAGAGCGATCCGCCAAACCGATCCCCCTAATCCCCCTTAAAAAGGGGGACTTCCGGAAAGCAAGCATATTTCGCCCTTTCAGCGCATTTAACCCTACTCTCCACCTATTTCCTCTTCTTCCTTACTCTTCTATCCGGTTCCCCCTTTTTAAGGGGGTTAGGAGGATCTCCGAGTTTAGGGGGATCTCCGGGTTTAGGGCAAAACCGCAGCCTTTGACCTACTGGCCAAGAGCTACGCCAACCTGCTGCGGAAATGGGCTGATCTGTAGCCTTCAAGAAACGCTATGCTTTATGCTAAGACTTCAGCCTTTTTTGCAGCTTACCCTTCAGTCTCATGGCATTTATTCGACTCAACGAACTCCTAACCGCCAACACTCAATTTATCGTTAAGGTCAAGTGGAAAGTCAATCCGGACGATAGTGAGCTATCGGCTTCGGTATTTTTGACCGGATCTGAGAAAAATGAGGTCGTGTCGGTGAAGGGTGAAACAGCCTATAAGCTCTGGGATCTGCTGCATGTGAACGAAGAAATTCCGCGCGGCCCGCTGCAAGAAAGTCAGGAAGCCGTGGCATCTACAGCCGCTCGGCGGACGCGGAAAGCTTGGTAGCTCAGTTTCTCTATCTGCATGGATTTGCCTCTAGCCCGCAGTCTGCCAAAGCCAGGTATTTCCAAGACCGCTTTCGCTCTCGCCAGCTATCGCTGCAAATCCCTGACCTAAACCATGGCGATTTCTCTCACCTCACCCTGACGCGACAGATTGATCAGGTGCAGGCATTGCTCGCGGACATAGCGCCGTCCGTCACGCTAATTGGCTCTAGCTTTGGCGGACTAACTGCTGCTTGGCTCGCCCAGCAGTCGCCCCAGATAACGCGGCTAGTATTGCTAGCGCCAGCCTTTGAGTTTTGGCAGCATTGGCAAGTCCGGCTGGGCGAACAGCTTCAGCAATGGCAGCAGACGGGTTCACTCTCGGTCTATCACTACGGCGCACAGCAGATGCTGCCGCTGGACTATCAGTTTGTGGTAGACCTCCAGCAATATGACCAAGCTCAACTTCAGCGAGCCGTCCCCACGCTAATTTTGCACGGGCGGCAGGACGAGGTGATTCCAGTTCAGGCCAGCCGCAATTTTGTCCAGAGCCGCAGCTGGGTGAAGCTGATAGAACTCGAAAGCGACCATGCCTTAGCGAACGTGCAGGAACAGATTTGGCAGGAGATCCAGGCTTTTTGTCAGATCTCACCTTGAGTCAGGCGATCTGCGTCAATCTTCCCACTGGTCGCTCCACTGCTCTTGCCACTGGTCGCCCCACTGTCGCCACTGCCGACTCCACTGCCTGCCCCAGCGCTGATCTTCTAGAAAATCTCCGGCATCTTTGGCGGCATGTTTAATCGGCGGACTGATTACTTCTACCAGCGGATCGCCCACCACTTTCACCACCAGCCCGCTGAAAATAGCAATCAGCAACAGGCTCAGCCCACCAGATCTGCCCTCAGACTTACCGGATTTGTCAGTTTTGGGTTGCATTGCCTCAAGCCTCACAATCTCGCCGCCATCGTAACATAGCGAAGCTTTGCCCCAGCAGGTTTATCATCTGTCAGCCAGATGTTAGTGATAGGATGCCGTTACATCTGCTGTTGAACCTGCTGTTGAACCTGCCATTGAACTGCTGCCGATGAAGATGAAATGGAAGTCGCGTTTGTTTTGGCTGGGCGTTTTGGCGCTGTGGCTGCTCTGTAGCGGCGTCGCGTTTGCCGGTTCCAGCTTGAGCAATCGGATTGCCAACTACCCCAACTGGCAGAGCAAACCGCTGCTTCAACCCGTGCGGGGCGAAGACTTAGGCTATCCCGACTGGTTTCGCGGCAGTTGGCAGGTCACGACCACGCTGGTTGATTTAACTGCACCGCTAGCTCCCGAAATCGTCACGCCGGGATTTGAAAGCAACCGTCAGTTTCTGAATCAGCCGATCCAGTTTGACGTGCGGTTTGTCGATCGGCCTGCGGCTCAACTGGTTTCGGATCGTGCCTACAACGGCGCTCAGTTGGCCAAAGCCTATCTGGGGGATCGGGGGCTGCTGGCTGTCAAGCTTGATCCCAAAAATCCAAATCGGCAGATCACGCTGCTCAAAGGCGATCGGCAGCTGGTTTCTACCGTCACCGCCCGCGCCACCGAAGCGCCTGACGCTGACCAGTTTATTACCAGCGAGTTTTTTCAGCAGGAGTTTCGCGGCAGTCCGCAAATTTACTTTAACGAGGTCGAAAACACTACAGCCTATCAGCATCAGCCCAATGCCGAGCAGCCGATCATTGCTGACCAAATTACCGCCATTTATCTATCGCCCCAGGATGCCGACTACTTCAAAACGCTGAACGGCTCGCTGGCAGATCCGCGCCCTGTGGCGCTCTATCGCTACCGCATGGAGTTTCAGCGACCTGGTTAATCTTCTGCAAAAAGCGCCCCCATTTTCAGGAGGCGCTTCAAAACTAAGCTGGATTAGCGAAAGCTCAACCGTTGATCGCAGGTGCGGTCACAGCGACCGGAGTTGCATCACCTGCCGCCAAGTCTAGCGGGAAGTTGTGCGCGTTCCGCTCGTGCATCACTTCCATGCCCAGGTTCGCCCGGTTCAGCACATCGGCCCAAGTCGAAACTACCCGACCCTGGCTATCTAGCACCGACTGGTTGAAGTTGAACCCGTTCAGGTTGAACGCCATCGTGCTGATGCCCAATGCCGTCATCCAGATCCCCACGACCGGCCATGCACCCAACAAGAAGTGCAGTGAACGGCTGTTGTTGA
>CASBQH010000057.1 GCA_949127695.1 Synechococcales cyanobacterium PMM_0073 | reverse complement strand
GTCCACTGTCGCTTCAGCTTTGCCAGCAGGCTAATCACCTGCTGGCGCATTGACCAGTCGAGTCCGGCGGTCGGCTCATCCAGCAGCAGCAGATAGGGCTGCCGAATCAGCTGCACCGCCAGCGCCAGCCGTCGCTGCTGACCACCGCTAAGCGACCGGGGCGAACTGGGTAAGGGAATATGCGACAGCCCCACAGACTCAAGCGCCTGCTCAATCCGCTCGCTGCCCAGATCTGGATGCCCCAGCCGCAGCTCCTCCAAAATTGTATGGCCGCAGAAATGGCGCTCTGGAAACTGAAACACCAGTCCGGCCAGCTGCTGGAGCTGATCGGGGGTTAAATCCTGATCCCGCCAGCGAATTTGGCCAGAGGTTTTGCGCGCCAGCCCCGACATAATTTCTAGCAGGGTGCTTTTGCCTGAACCGCTTGGCCCAATGACCAGCCCCAGCTGCTGAGGCGCTAGCTCCAGGTTGATCGATTTGAGAATGGCCGTTGGCGTCGCGGCAGGATGATAGACCAAGTTGTTCAGATAGAGCATTAAATCACGAAGAGTCAGGAGTTCAGAGCGCTGGCGCAAGATTGCTTTCTCGTTATAACAGCTTGTTCTGCGCGATGGATGGAACCGACAGACTGCGGCAGCGTCATACGGTGAGGCGCTGAGCGGCGAATCACCCAACCTGCTAATTGACGCAACCACCGCTTGGCAGGTTAGAGTACAGAGTGGCATTTATCCTGGTACTGCATCACGCTTGTCCTTTCCAATTCTGCAATCGCCAACATGATTTTATCCTTTACTCCTCTTCTGGCTGAAAATCTAGGCCGTTCTCTGGTAAACCGTTCTCTGGCAATCTCAATTGGCCTCAGTACCGCTCTGCTCTGGGCGCATCCAGCCTCAGCCGATCCGTTTCGCAGCAGCAATCCTCGCCCAATTGGGGACAAAACCGAGCAGGCGTTCAAGCTGCTGTTTGAGCAGGGCAACTACCGCGAGGCTGCTGAGGTTTTGCAGACGGCTGAAGCAAACGAACCGCTGGCCTATGCAATGAAGGCCGCGCTAGCCTATATTGACCGCGACTGGGACAGCATGGGGCAAAACGCCCGCCTCACCCGCGAGTCAGCAGAGCAGCTTTTAGCCAGCGATCCGCTGCGGGGCAACCTCTATATTGCCGCCGGCCAGTTTCTAGAAGGAGCGCATACGCTCTCGACCGAGGGCACTGTGCGAGCCACGCCTGCGATTCTGGGCAAGCTCCAGCAGATTTTTGACAGCCTGAACAAAGCCGAAAAAATTGATCCAACAGACCCAGAGCTGAATCTGCTCAAGGGCTATATGGATCTGATGCTGGCCGTCAATCTACCGTTTTCTAACCCCAACCAGGCAATTGAACGCCTCGAAACCTACGCCGCACCCTCGTATCTGGCTCAACGTGGGATTGCGCTGGGCTACCGCGATCTCGATCAGCCTGAGCCAGCGCTGATTGCGGTTGATCAAGCCATCCAAGAAACGCCCAACAATCCAGAATTGCTGTACCTAAAAGCCCAAATCTTGCGAAAGCAGGATAAAGGCCAAGAGAGCCTGCGCTATTTTCGGCAGGCGCTGACCATGCAGGCGCAGCTCCCCAAAAACCTGGCTTACCAGATTGCCTGGGAGCAGTGCCGCACGGTGAATCAAGTTCGTAGCAAAGATCGCGACTGTTCGACGGTGGCGCAGCGGCAGGTTGAAAGCCCCGGTAGCCAGCCCTCGGAGTAGTAGCTAGCCCAAAAGCCAAGCGCGGCCTGAGAGTCACGCTTGGCCAGATTTTAGCGCCACCTCAGAGCCACCTCAGAACTACCAGAGCGCCGGGACGCTGCGGGGAGTTGCGGGAGTTGCGGGCGGCTGACCCGGTGCGGGCGTCAGGACTTGGCTGGGGGTTGTGGGAGTTGCCTCAATGCTGTTGGGCAGCGGCTGGAGCGGCACTTCTTCGCCGCGCGGAATAAAGCTGGGTAAAACCTGGCGAGGGCGATTGCTGGCCGCAATGCAGTTGTCCATCATTTCAGTGGTGGAATAGGCCGTCACCTCAGCCGCAATCCCGACGACGCAGTTGGAAAAGCGCTTGGGCAGCAGGCTACGGCGGCAGTAGGTCAAAACGTCGAGCGGCTCAGTGCCGGTGGTGCTGATGCCGGTAATGCCGACAACGCAGCTGGCCAAATCTTCTGGTCGCCGCACCCGCCGACAGCCGGAGAGCGCGTCTGTGGCCAAAATTTCAGTGCCACCGTCAATGCCAGTGACGCAGGAAGAGAGGGCAAGGGGATAGAGCGCGCCGCCGCAGGCTGCTGCCGCCGCTTCAGGCTCAACGCCTGTGCCGACTAGCTCTGCGGCGCAGGCATTGTAGTCTTCGACAGAACTGCGGTAAGGCTCAGGATTGTAGTAGCGGCTAGCGGCAGCGTTGGAGACCGGCAGCCCCATCCAGGCGAGGCCAGCCAGCAGCGGCAGCATCGCCAGCCGCACCGCTGGTCTAGCAGATTTCACACTAGAGCCTTGCCCAGACTGACTCAGATCTGGGCTGAGCGTTTGCCGATCGCGGGACTGCAAATCGAAATTGTTCATAGTCTAAAACGAGCGCATTAGGCGTAATGACGGCTGAATCAAGCTGCCATCAGGTATACCCCAAAAGTTTTGTTCTGCCTAGTGGGAATTTGACCCGCGAGCGGCAAGAGCCAGCAAATTACCCGATAAATTCGCTCCAGCGCAGGTTCCTGATGATTCATACATGCAATAATACTTATAGAAGATCTGTGAATTTGCTTTTAGATACCTGTGAGCTTGTAGCAGGATCATTAAAGTCTGGGCGCAGCTCTTCGCTGGCAGTTCTACTCTCGAATCCCCCTGCTTTGTCTGCATCTTTGCGTTGGCATTAGCTTAAAAACCGAACTTAAAAATTAGAATTCAAGCTTCGGCTCAGAGTAGTGGCTCGCCCCATCTTCAGCTCAAACCTTTAAAAATCTCTGCTGACAAATCATGGCTCAACTCTCTGAAACTCCCGATGTCCCCGATTTGGGACGACGCCAGTTCATGAACCTGCTGCTAGTTGGAGCCGCAGGCGGAACGGTTTTGGGCGCGCTCTATCCGATTGTGAAGTATTTTATTCCGCCTTCCAGCGGTAGCGCTGGCGGCGGCGTGATTGCCAAGGACGCGCTGGGTAATGATGTTGTGGTCAGCGAATTTTTAGCCAGCCACAACGTCGGCGATCGCGTGCTGGCTCAGGGACTCAAAGGCGACCCGACCTATATTGTGGTCGAGAACGCTGAAGCGATTACCAACTATGGCCTCAACGCAGTCTGCACTCACCTAGGCTGCGTCGTCCCCTGGAACGCTAGCGAAAACAAATTTATGTGCCCTTGCCATGGCTCGCAGTACAACAGCGAAGGCAAGGTCGTGCGCGGTCCTGCCCCACTCTCGCTGGCGCTGGCACATGCTGACGTGACCGATACAGGCAAAGTCGCCTTCTCCACCTGGACGGAAACTGATTTTCGCACCGGCGACGACCCTTGGTGGGTCTAGGGCGCTGCCTGCTTTTCCTGCTTTGTGACTGAACACTTAACCCCATCATTTCGTTAACCATGAAGTCAACCTGGTTTAGCCGACCTTTAGGCGGCAAGCTGTTTTTGCAGCGGACGCTCACTCTAGTCGCTGCGGCAGCGCTCTGGCTCACGGCTAGTTTCAGCCTGCCTCAGACTGCCAGCGCCTACCCGTTTTGGGCGCAGCAAAACTACGAAAACCCGCGTGAGGCCACCGGGCGAATCGTCTGCGCCAACTGCCACCTCGCAGCCAAGCCCGTCGAAATTGAAGTGCCGCAGGCCGTTTTGCCAGATACCGTATTCAAAGCAATCGTGAAAATCCCCTACGACACCAGCGCTCAGCAGGTGCTAGGCAATGGCGAAAAGGGCGGGCTGAACGTTGGCGCGGTGCTGATGCTGCCTCCCGGCTTCAAGATTGCGCCTGAAGATCGGATTCCAGAAGAGCTGAAAGAAGAGGTGGGGCCGAGCTACCTGTTCCAGCCTTACAGCGAAACCAAAGATAATATTGTGCTGGTGGGCCCGCTTCCCGGCGACCAGTATCAGGAAATTGTCTTTCCAGTGCTTTCGCCCGATCCGGGCACCGATAAGTCCACCTACTTCGGCAAGTACCAGATCCATCTGGGCGGCAACCGAGGCCGAGGCCAAGTCTACCCGACAGGCGAAAAGAGCAACAACGGCTTGTTTAATGCCACTGCGGCAGGCACGATTGCGGCGATTACCAAAGCTGATGACGGCAGCTACGACGTGACGATTCAGCCCGCTGAAGGCGATGCGGTCGTAGAAAAAATTCCGGCGGGGCCTGAGCTAATTGTGTCGCAGGGCGAAGAGGTTGCAGCAGGCGCGGCGCTCACCTCAAATCCCAACGTGGGCGGGTTTGGGCAGCGAGATGCTGAAATTGTGCTGCAAAGCCCGAATCGGATTAAAGGGCTGGTGGCCTTTTTGGCGGCTGTAACTCTGACTCAGATTCTGCTGGTGATTAAGAAGAAGCAGGTCGAGCGCGTTCAGGCTGCCGAAATGACTTTCTAATCCTCGACAGCAGCTGGTTTGAAAGATCAGCCAAAAGATATCAGCCAAAAGATATCCGCTAAAAGATAAAAGACACTCCGAGGGTTGGAGTGTCTTTTTGCTATGAACCCTTGCATAGCGTCATTATATTCTCTGGTTAATAAAAAAGAGCATCAGGGGGCAAAAAAATTGGCGGCAAAAATCTGGGGCAGTGGGCTATTAGGCAAAAACAGCGGAAGAGTCTAGTTCGTAACCTGGGCATATTAGGGGATAGGGCATCTGAGAATTTATATCCTCATGCAATTCCAGCCCTGAAGTGACTGGGTTTTCCCGGAATGATGGAGTGGAGCACTGGCTCAGGCTGTTGAGCCGGTGCTCTACTCCGAGCCGTAGTGCCAAGCGCCGAAAAAAATCAGAGTGAGAGAATCCCAAATGGGAGTAGCACCGATGGCAGACCAGGAGCATGTCACAGTCTTTGAGCAGGGGGTCGCCATTTGGAATGACTGGCGGCAGCAGCATCGGCATCTGCATCCAAACCTGAGTCAAATCACGCTCAAGCAGGGCAGTCTGCGCGAAGCGAAGCTGCATGGTGCAGATTTGCAGGGAGCCAGCCTGAGCCAAGCTGACTGCTGCATGGCCAACCTGAGTCGAGCTGACCTGCGACGCGCCAATCTGCAAGCAATTATTCTTTACACTGCCAATCTGGAAGAAGCCGATCTGCGGGGTGCGAATCTCGACAAAGCCGATCTGCGCGAAGCCAATTTGCAGGGGGCTGATCTGCGCGGCGCGAATCTCTCTCAGGCTCTGCTCTGTACCAGCAACTTAAAGCACAGCAATCTGCGCGAAGCGACCTTGAAAGAAGCCAACCTGAGCTATGCCTCGCTCTGCCATGCTGATGGCTGTCTAGCCGATCTGCGCGGAGCCTTGCTCAGCCATGCCGACCTGCGGTTTGCCCGATTTTATACCGCCAACCTAAGTCAGGCCACGCTCTATGCCACAAACTTTTCTCAGGCTGATCTGCGCGAAGCCACTTTCTCTCAGGCCAATCTGCGCGAAGCCGACTTCCGGGAGGCCAACCTGAGTCGAGCCGTATTCTGCGTTGCCAACCTGATCGGCGCTACGCTCTATAAGGCCAACCTGGAATATGCCAACTTGAGCATGGCAAATCTCTGTATGGCCAACCTCAGCCATGCGAATCTGGAACATGCCATTTTGATTGGAGCCAATCTGATTGGGGCAAATCTCTATACGGCAGCTTTAGCCGCCGCCAATCTGGCCGAAGCTGACCTGCGCGAAGCCTCGCTGCGCGGAGCCAACTTGGCGGGCGCAAATCTATCGCGGGTGAATCTGGGCATGGCCAACCTGTCTGGAGCGAATCTTAGAGATGCCGACCTCAGCTACGCGCATCTGAGGAAAGCCAACCTTTGGGAGGCCAATTTAGAAGGAGCCTGCCTCACCGGAGCCGTCATGCCAGATGGCGATATCTATGAATAGCAAGCAGCAGGAGTAGCGAGCTTTACTGCACCTGGATTTTGGCCAGCGCTGCGCCAGTGTAGTAATGCAGCAAAATCTGCTGGTAGCTCCAGTTTTGCTTGGCAAATTCGTTGGCTCCATACTGGCTCAGGCCAATCCCATGCCCATTGCCGCTGCCGCTAATTTGAAAGCTGCTAGGGCTGCTAGGCAGACTGCCCGCGCTGGCGACCCGGCTGCGCTGTGCTTCAATCTCAAACAGCGTGCTTTTCAGCCCCAAATCATCCCGCACATCTTCGCCCTCCACGGACATGCTGCCATTGCTGCCATCCAGCTCTAGCGAGATTGCCCGTCCGCGCGAGTCGCGGTTGACCACAGCTGAAGCGATGGTGCCGCTGTAGCTCAAGCGCTCGCTGAGTTCGCTGGCCGTGAAGTTGACTGCATTCCAGCGGCAGGCTGCCAAATCACGATCGGGGCTGAAGACGGCGCGGAGATAGGGCAAGGGGCTAGACCAGACATCTTCAACGTTTTCGGTGTAGCCGCCCGCACAGGAGTGAAACACCGAATTGATGATTTGCCCCTGATAGGTGAGCACCTGCCCCTGGGTGGCATCCACCGCCGCTCTGGTGCTGGGAGCCTCTTTTTCGAGTCCGCTGTAAACCTGCCATGCGGTCGTATCGCCCAAGTCAAATACGGCATCCCCGGTGCGCCGATGGAACAGCGCGTAAGAGCGCGCCGCAACGGCCTGGGACTTGAGCGCCTCCATGTTCCAGCTGGCTGGCATTTCTGCCCCCACAACGCTATAGAGATAGCTTTCGAGCGGCACGTAGTTGACTGCCGTAATGCCGCCGCTCGTAGGCACAACCAGCGTTCGGCCTCGATACCAGCGGTCGCCAATGAACACGTAGCCATCTTCGCTGACGGGTTCGACCCAGAGCTGACGAGTTTCAAGCTGGTTGACGGCCACTTTGCCATTGTGAGCTTCGGCCACAACCGCATTCATGGCCGGAACCTGCGCTAAAATCTGTCCAGAACCATCTCTGAGAATAGCCTCGGTGGAGCCGCCCACCTTGACCTGCCCCACATCTTGTTCAATCGCCACCCGCAGCTCTAGCTCAGCCTTGGCGGGCAAAACAGCGGCGATCCAAATCAGCGCCGTGATCCAGGCATAGCGCTGACCCTGGCGGAAGAGTTGCTGGAGGACGAGCTGGCCGATTTGCAAAATTTGCGGCAGCTCAGAGTTTGCCTCAGCGGCAGTGCAGTCACGAACCATCATCTTGATTTGCTCCTCACACTGAATTCTAAAGTCGCGCTTTCCATCGCTAAATGCCGTGCGATCGAGACACAACTGGCTGACTTTGCATTATATTAAGCCAATTTCTGCCCGAATTGCTCTAGACAAGTAAAAAGATTTTGCTCTCTACTGGTGCTATAGCCCAGAAACACAGGCAGGGCGAGAGTTATGTCAGTATGGAATAGATGGCTTGAGCTAGGTAGTTTGAGCTGCTCAGTAGCGCTAAAAGTATAGGCTCATCTAACTTTGCAAATTACGTTTCTTGGAACCAGTTCGGGTGTGCCCACTCGCGCCCGCAACGTCTCTAGCATTGCCCTGCGGCTGCCGCAGCGGGCAGAAATTTGGCTGTTTGACTGCGGCGAAGGGACACAGCACCAGATTTTGCGGAGCGATCTGAAAGTCAGCCAGATCACGCGGATTTTTGTGACGCATATGCATGGCGATCACATTTATGGCCTGATGGGGCTGCTGGCAAGCTGTGGGCTGGCGGGCAATCCCAGCCGGATTGATATCTACGGGCCGCCCAAGCTAGATGAGTACCTCAGAGCCTGCGGCAAATATTCCCAAACGCATTTTTCTTACCCAGTTAAGGTGCATACGGTGCAGCCCGGACGGCTGTTTGAAGATGCCGAATTTACGGTGAGCTGTGCGCCGCTGACCCATCGAGTTCCCGCCTTTGGCTATCGAGTCACCGAAAAAGACAGGCCGGGTCGATTTGACGTGGAGCGCGCGGCGGCGCTGGGCATCCCATCGGGGCCGCTTTACGGCCAGCTAAAGCGGGGCGAGCGGGTGACGCTGCCCGACGGTCGCCAGATCAATGGAGCCGATCTCTGCGGCGAAACTGAAATTGGCCGTAAGTTTGCCTACTGCACTGACACAATCTACTGCGAAAATGCCGTCGAGCTGGCCGATGACGCCGATCTGCTGGTGCATGAGGCCACCTTTGCCCATCAAGATGCCGAGCTAGCCTATCAGCGGCTACATTCCACCTCGACCATGGCGGCACAAACGGCGCTAGGCGCTAAAGCCAGAAAGCTGATCATGACCCACTTTAGCCCCCGCTATGCCCCCGGCAACTCAATTGGGCTGGATGACCTGCTGCAAGAAGCGCGCGCTATTTTTCCCAACACCGCAATGGCGCATGATTTCTTCACCTACGAGATTCCGCGTCGGGCAGCGCTAGCAGCAGTTTAGTTGAGCTAGATTCGGCTTGGCCTGATTCCAAACCGATCGCCAGCCACTAAACTGATAGATGTTCTAGATCTAGACAATCTAGAACATCACTTTTTCAGTCTTGCCCTCTTGAGCCTGATTCATGCTGATTTCTCTTCAGATTGAAAATTTTGCGCTCGTTGATCAAATTGATCTAGAGTTTGGCACTGGTCTGAACGTGCTGACGGGCGAAACTGGAGCCGGAAAATCAATCATTCTAGACGCCCTGGATGCGGCGCTGGGGGGCAAAGTTTCCAGCCGTGCCATTCGCACCGGAGCCGAACGCGCCTTGATTGAAGCCACCTTCGACCTTGATCCCGGCTTAATCAACTGGCTGGCCGAACAGCAGATT
>CASBQH010000056.1 GCA_949127695.1 Synechococcales cyanobacterium PMM_0073 | reverse complement strand
GGCTGGTTTGACGGCGTGATTGGCCGCTACGCGGTGCGGATCAACGGTCTCGACTGTCTGGCGATCACCAAGCTGGATGTGCTGGACGAGCTGGACGAAATTCAGGTCTGCGTGGCCTATGAACTCGACGGCGAGCGCTGCGACGAGCTGCCCACCGGGGCGCGTCAGTTTGCCCAATGCCGCCCGGTTTACAAAACCCTGCCGGGATGGCAGCAGTCTACTGCCGACTGTCGCAGCTTAGAAGATCTGCCTGCGGCGGCGCTCAGCTACCTCAAGTTCTTGGCCGAGCTGATGGAAGTGCCGATTGCAATTGTGTCGCTGGGCGCAAGCCGGGATCAGACCATTATTGTGGAAGATCCAATTCACGGCCCCAAGCGCGCTCTGCTGTATGATACGGCGCAGCCTGTGGGTCTGCGGGGCTAAGAGGCGGTCAGCGCCGCGATTCGAGCGGTTGAGGTTTAGTCCAGGTTAGCTCAAGTTTTTCACCAAGTTTTCTACAAGTTTCCCCAAGTAAATTAAAGCAGAACCGATATGGAACTCACAGTTGAATGTCAGAAGCGCCCAGAAGGCAGCAAGCCCAACAGCCTGCGCCGCGACGGACTCACGCCCGCCGTGCTCTACGGCCACAAAGGCACCGAATCCGTAGCGCTGACGCTGAATACGCGGCTGGCCACCACCCTGGTTCGCAAGGCCGTGATTAACAACACGATGATCGAGCTCTCAGTACCCGAAATTTCCTGGAAGGGCAAGGCGCTCTTGCGGGAAGTACAGGCTCACCCCTGGAAGCGCAGCCTTTACCACCTCAGCTTTTTCTCGGTGGGCGGTCAGGCTTCAATTGAAGTGACGGTGCCGCTACATTTTGTTGGCGAGTCGCTGGGCGTAAAGCGGGACGGCGGCACGATGGATGTCGTGCTGAACGAAGTGACGGTGGCCTGTGCGCCTAGCGACGTGCCCGACGCCATCGAAATTGATGTCTCGATGCTGAAAGTCGGCGATGCGCTGCATGTGCATGAACTCAGCCTGCCTGCTGGCATCACGGTCTTGGGTGAAGCAGATCGGGTGGTGGTTTCTGTGTTGGGTCAATCCAGCGCTGAAACCGATGCAGATGAGGCTGCTGAGGGCGCAGCTGAAGCCGCAGCCGAAGCTTAAACTCAATCGAGATTCAAAGATTTTGGGCTGGTCGCCAGAGCGGCTTGCCCTGACCAGGAGCCGGGGAACGCCCTGGCTTTTTGCTGGCGACCCATTTGCGAACCGATCAGAATAGGCTAGATTTGGCTCTGGGATGCATATGACGAGTTCCCACTTATCCCCCAACTGAAGCGCTTAACCCTATGACGGAATCTCTATTGCCCGACTTAATCCAGCAGATGCTGCGCCCCGAATTTTATCCGCATCCGGTTCAAGGCTCTCGCCCCAGTCCCGCCACCGCCAATCCAGAATTTCCCGAAGAGTTCTATCCCGCACCGCCAGCCGCCGTTCAGCTGATCCAGACGCATATTTCCTACGTGCTGCTGACGGGTGAGTTTGCCTACAAAATTAAAAAGCCGCTGAACTTTGGCTTCCTCAACTATTCCACCCTAGAGGCTCGCCAGCATTTTTGCGAAGAAGAGCTGCGGCTGAATCAGCGCGGTGCCGCCGAGATTTATCTAGAAGTGCTGCCGATTACCCAGATCGCAGGCCAATATCAGCTGGGCGGCAGCGGTGAAGCGGTGGAATATGCGGTCAAAATGCAGCAGTTTCCGCAAGATGCCCTGCTGACCAATCTGTTTGAGCAGGGCGAACTCACACCAGAGCTATTGCTGGAACTCGCCAAAACAATCGCGGAATTTCACGCCAAAACCACCACCAACGACTATATCCGAAGCTTTGGCGAAGTCTCTCAGATCCGCCAAGCCTTTGACGAGAACTTTGAGCAGACGACGCAATATATCGGCGAGCCGCAGAGCCAGCAGCAGTTTGACGAAACCAAAGCCTACTGCGACCAGTTTTTTGCTACCCAAACTGCCCTGTTTCAGCAGCGCGTTGCCGCCGACCGCATCCGCGAATGCCACGGCGACCTGCACCTCCGCAACATCGCCTACTGGCAAAAAAAACTGCTGCTGTTCGACTGCATTGAGTTCAACGAGCCGTTCCGGTTTGTAGATGTGATGTATGACGTGGCCTATATCGTCATGGATCTCGAAGCCCGTCAGCGCTCCGACCTCAGCACGCTGTTTTTGAATGCCTATGCGGAGCAAACCGGCGACTGGGAAGGCTTGCAGGTGCTGCCAATCTACGTCAGCCGTCAGACCTACGTGCGCGCCAAAGTCACCTCGTTTTTGCTGGGCGATCCGGGCGTGCCAGAAGCCGAAAAGCAGCAGGCCAAAGAAACCGCCGCGCTTTACTATCGACTGGCTTGGCAGTTTTCGCAGCCGCGTCAGGGCAAGCTGATGATCATGGCGGGGCTGTCGGGATCGGGTAAGAGCAGCACAGCACGACAGATTGCGGCTCGCTCCAGCGCCATTCAGATTCGCTCGGATGCGGTGCGGAAGCATTTGGGCGGCGTACCATTGAATCAGCGCGGCGGCGATGATCTCTACAGCGCCGAAATGACCGAGAAGACCTACGCGAAGCTGCTGGAGCTAGGTTTGGCGCTGGCGAGTCAAGGCTTCCCGGTGATTTTGGATGCCAAATACGACCGAGTAGCGAGGCGACAAACGGTGATCGAGCAGGCGGCCAGCCAGCAGATTCCGCTGCAAATTATTCACTGCGATGCGCCGCTCGAAACTCTGAAAGCGCGGCTGGATCAGCGGCAGGGCGATATTGCCGACGCAACGGCTACTCTGGTTGCTCAGCAAGTGTTTGAGCCATTTACCGCGACCGAGCAAGCCTATGTCACAGCCATTGACACGACCCAACCCGTTGAGCCGCAGCTAGATAAATTACAGCGCAATTTGGGCTGAAACGGGCTATAAGGTAAAGCAAGAGGATTGGCTCCTTGTCCCAGCCCGCTTAGGTTGAACCGATGTAGTTAAATCCATGTATAAGTTCAAAGACAGCGATGGCAAAGAAGCCGGACTGCGGGTTTGGATTGGCTTCATTCTCGGCTTTTGGCTGGCTGGAGTGCGAGCCGAACTTTGTATTTTCTTGGGGGCAATTGGCGGACTGGCCACCTGGTATCTGATCAGCGCTTGGCGGGCAGAGAAGGGTGATGCTCCACCCGTCAAGTCGCCTGCTCCCAGCCCAATCTCACCGCTAGGGCAGGTATTCCGCCAGCCCGCCGAGCGCTTCCGCAAGTTTGGCCTTGCTCAGCGGCTGCCCAAAATACCAGGACTGCCCAGATGGCCTGCGCGCAAGCCTCGCAAGCGGCTGTGAAGCTTAGAG
>CASBQH010000055.1 GCA_949127695.1 Synechococcales cyanobacterium PMM_0073 | reverse complement strand
TCACTAGATAGTTCGCGCCTGCTTTGAGGGCAGCGGCTGGCGTCATTGCCCGCTGCTGATCGCCAGTTTCAGCCCAGCTGGGGCGCACGCCGGGACAGACCAGCAAAAACTGCTCGCCGCAGATTTGGCGCAGCTGAGCCGCCTCTTGCGGTGAGCAGACCGCGCCTGCCAAGCCGCTTGTTTGCGCCAGCAGCGCCATTTGCAGCGCATAGTCTGTGATTTCGAGCGGAATTTTTAGCTCAAAGGCTAATGCGCGGGAGCTGAGGCTAGTTAGCAGCGTAATGGCGATGAGGTTGGGGGGCGGCAGGTTGAGCAAGCTGGCTTCGGCAACAGCAGCAGCCTGCGCCGCTTCTAGCGCCACTTGACCGGCGGCGGCATGAACCGTCAGCAGATTGACGCCGTAGCGAACCGCCGAACGACAGGCTCCAGCCATTGTATTGGGAATGTCATGAAACTTCAGATCCAGAAAAATCTGTTTCTGCTGAGCTTTGAGCTGCTCTAGCACCCTGCTGCCGCCGCCAACAAACAGCTCTAGCCCCACTTTCCAAAATGTCACCTGCGGCAGCTGATCGATCAGCGCTAGAGCAGCATCTAGGGTCGGTACATCTAGCGGCACAATGATCTGATCGGCTGGCGTTTGAGGGCGGGGTAGGTTTATCAAAATGTGATCGGAGGGTAAACAAAACTCAGTGGAATTTGGCAGAGATTTTCATCCTCAGCGCCAAATTTGTATTGTTTCGGTGAAGTCTCTGGCTGTCACCTTGTTTATACGGATCTAGGCCAGCTAGGATGCAGATATCTCTAAGAGCTTTGCTTCAAGCGGTTTTAGCTGAGCAGCAGCGCCAAGATGCTTTTAGAGGTTGATTTAAAGTTTCATCGGTTTAGGATCATAGGTCAGAACGAGGACATCTAGTGTGGATGTCCTTTTTTTTAGGTATTTTGAGATATCTGAGCATTGTTCTGCGATAATTCAGCCCGTTCCTTGAGTCAATCCCTCAGTCTAGTTTGTATCCTATATATAGATATAGGCCAAGACAGCGCAGCAGGGCAGCAGGGTAAGACTAAAGTCTGATTTACAGAATTAGTTTAGGCCAAACGTTCCAACTCAGTGAGGATTCGCTATCCTAAGTTATCGCGATTTTAATCTGACGGAAGTTTAAAGGTCGAAGCCTCACGGTCGGTTCTGGCAGATTCTTTTTACTCGTAATGGACAAGAACTGTGGTTAGTGGTCTCAAAAACGTATTTGCTAAAAAAACGAAGGGAATCGGCGTCGAGCTGACTCCCGATCGGGTTAATGTGTCTCGATTGAAGAAAAAGGGTCAGGGCTTTCAGCTAGTGACGCTGGCTTCTGCCGAAGTGCCGGAAGGCATTTTTCAAGAAGGTCAGATCGTCGATTCTGGCGCAATGGCCGAGATTATTCAGGCAATTTTGGCCGAGAGCAAGCTCAAGGTTAAACATGCTGCGACCGCCATTCCCAGCGGTCGCGATACGGTGACGCGGATTATTCCAGTCCCCGCCGAGCTAGATGACCGGGAGCTGCGCGAAATGGTGTTAAACCAGGAAGCCGGACTCTATCTGCCCTTCCCGCGTGAAGAGGCCGATGTGGACTACCAGAAGCTCGGCTTTTTTGTGGATGAAGACGGGATTGAAAAAGTGCAGGTGCTGCTGGTGGCCACCCGCAAAGAGGTGACGAATTCCTATATGGAAACCTTCCGCCAAGCAGGGCTGGCCGTCGATGTTTTGGAGATCAGCAGCTTCTCGCTGATTCGGACAATTCGGCAGCAGCTGCGGCAGTTTACGCCTCAAGAAGCGGCTGCAATCGTCGATATTCAGTTTGAAAATACCGAAATCTCGATTGTGGTAGACGGCGTGCCTCAGTTTTCGCGCACGGTGCCGATTGGTACCTATCAAGTGCAAACAGCGCTGAGTCGCGCCATGAACCTGCCGCCCTCGCGCAATACAGACTTGCTGCAAGGCATGACCATCCCAATTATCCCCATGGACAGCATGGGCACTATGCCCACCAACCCGACTCGCGGCGGCGTCAATCCAGGCACGGCGGCAATGCTGCGCGTGCTGGGCGAGCTAGCCGACGAGCTGCGTCGCTCCATCGACTTTTACCATAACCAGGGTGAAAATATGGAAGTTGCTCAGCTCTTGCTAGCAGGTCCGGGTGGGGCCATTGGCCAGCTAGACGAGTTTTTCTCGCAGCGACTGGCGCTGCCTGCGAGTCAGGTTGACCCGATTGCGGCGATGTCATTAGAGACAGATCAAGAGCTGTCTCCAGCGCAGCGGGCTGGACTAGGGGTGGTATTAGGACTTGGATTGCGGGAGGCATGGTGAGATGTACAGCTTAGATATTAATTTTCTGAATGATCGAACCGAGCGGCCAACTGAGGCGGGCTTAGCCAGAGGGCGCGGCGGCGGTGCAGCGGCTAGCGGCGATCCGCGTGCCTATTATTTGGGCGGAGCGCTGGCGATTGCTCTACCGGCATTAGTGGCTGGGTTCTGGCTATTTTTGCAAAGTCAGAACAGCGGCTTAGAGCAGCGTCAAGCTGAGCTAGACAGCCAGCTAGTGGCGCTCCAAGCGCAGCTCACCGAGGTTTCTAGCATCAATACGCAGGTGCAGGCGATTGAGTCAGAAAACCAGGCGCTAGCCTCTGTGTTTGACTATATCAAGCCCTGGTCGGCGGTTTTGCAAGACGTGCGCGCCAGAGTGCCGGGGGGCGTCCAGATTGCCAAAATTGAGCAGCTAGATCCTACCC
>CASBQH010000054.1 GCA_949127695.1 Synechococcales cyanobacterium PMM_0073 | reverse complement strand
GTTTCCGGTAGTGGGTTTTTTGCAGCTGCTCAGCGTCACGCTGCGAATATCAATGCCGTCGATCAGAATTCGTCCCAGCTGCGGATCATAAAATCGGGGCAGCAGATTCACCAGCGTTGTTTTGCCTGCCCCAGAGGCTCCCACCAGCGCCACCGCCTCGCCGGGATAGACCCGCAGGTTGAGCTGCGTTAGCACAGGCTGATCGGGCTGATAGCTGAAACTCACGGCTTCTAGCTCGATTTTGCCCGTGACCGGCGGCAGCATCTGGGCGTGAGGCGACTCAACTACCACAGGCTGAATCTGCATCAGCTCAAAGATTCGATCAATTGACGCCTGCCCCTGCTTCAGCTCGTTGTAGTCGTCGGTGAGGTGCGAGATCGGGTCAATTAGCATCAGCGCCGCAATGACAAAGCTGCCAAACTGCTGCCCGGTTAGGTTACCGGTGGAGATCTGCCAGCCGCCCATCAGCATCAGCAGCAAGACGCTGAGCAGCTGCAAAAAACCCACCACCGGAAACTGCACCGCCTTCAGCCAAGCCGCTGCATATTTGGCCTGTCGGTTGCGCTCGGCCTCCTGGCTAAACCGCTCAATTTCGTAGGCTTCAGCTGCAAAGGCGCGCACCAGCCGAATCCCGCTAAACACCTCAGTAATCAGCGCTGAGAGATCAGAAACCAAATTTTGGCTGCGCCGCGAGAAGATCAGCATCCGGTCGCCAAACCAGGCAATTAGCACGGCCATCAGCGGCGTAACCACGAGGCTAGCTAGGGTGAGCTGCCAGTTGAGGTAGATCATGTAGCCAAACACGACGACGAGCTGCAAAACACAGGGCACGGCATCATGAAACAGCTTGTTAATCACCTCGCCAATTCGATCAATATCTTCGGTGAGTCGATAGCTCAAGTCGCCAGTTTTGGCAGTTTCAAAGTAGCTGAGGCTGAGGCTTTGCAGGTGACTATAAACCTGCCGCCGCAGATCTAGCACAATCGCCAGAGCCGCCTTCGCCATCTGCGAATCCTGGCCATATTGCGCCAGCTTATGCACCAAAAACACAGATGCCAAAATGCCCGACTGCCGCAGCAGTCCCGGCAGATCGCCCCGCACCAGCAGCGCCAGCAGCTCGCCAGAAAGCCGCGCCATGATTGGCCAGCAGGCGGTGAAGATCAGCGTGCTGATCAAGGCTAGCCCAATGGTGCGCCCGTGAGTCCGCAGATAGGGCAAAAGCTGCCAGTAGCTTGAGCGAGATTCCATGCCATCCGCCGATTCATATTCATAGAGAGAGGATGATCATACGTCATCCAGGCATCCTTGAGAGCGCATAGACTCAGCGCCAAGAATCTGCCTCAGACCAGTTTTTAGCCGCTCCATGCCAGTTGCCACAGTTCTGGGCTGGAGTGCGCCATAGGCGACGCGCAAATAGCAGCCCGTCATGCCAAAGGTGTTGCCCGGAATCACGGCCACCCGGTAGTCACGAATCAGGCGTTCAACCAAATCAAAATCATCTCGATCAGTTTGCAGCTTGAGCAGAAAATAGAAGGCTCCTGCCGCCGGAGGAACCGTACAGAGATCGGCCAAATCTGCCAGCTGATCGAGGCAAATCTGGCGGACTGCGGCCAGTTCGGTGAGCCTGGGCTGACAGTAGGCCAAGCCAGCCTGCAAGGCTCCAATCGCCGCATATTGCGAGATCACAGCGGGACAGATCGCCACGGTATCTTGGATTTTTTGGACAGCAGCCAGCAGATGCGCCGGGATGACCATATAGCCAATCCGCCAGCTGGCGAAGCCGTAAGCCTTGGAGAGTGAGAACAAAGAAATCGTCTGAGCGCCGCCAGTGGAGATAGAACCGGGCGAGAACTGCGGCAGGCCGTAAGTAAAATACTCGTAGGCGGCATCGTGAATATGATAGAGGCCATGCTCACAGCAGAGCTGATTTACGGCGCGCAGGTCTGACTCTGGATAGACGGCTCCGGTGGGGTTGTTGGGCGAAACCGTAACAATGGCGCGGGTTCTGGACGTAATTGCTGCCTGAATTACCGCTGGCTGGAGCTGATAGGCGGCATCTGTGGGCACCAAGACGGGCTGGCAGCTGGCCATCCGCACCGCCATTTCGTGATTGAAATAGTAGGGAGTCTGCAAAATAATCTCGTCGCCCGGATCGGCAATTGCCAAAATAGCGTTGACAAAGCCCATGTTGCTGCCTGCGGTGACGACGACGGCAAGATCTGGAGCGACTAGAATGCCGTTTTCGGCTTGCAGCTTGGCTGCGATAGTCTCGATTAGCTCTGGAATGCCAATCACCGGCTGATAGTGATGCAGCGATGGATCAGCCAAAAACCGCGAGATCTGCTGAACTGCTTCCGGCGGCGGCGGATAAGAAACCACGCCCTGCCCTAGCGAAATGGTGCCGGGATGCTGCCGAATTAGCTCAGCCACCTTGGGGATAATTGGCTGCTGGACGGCCTGCATTCGCAAAGATTCAAGATTCATTGCTGTTTAGAATGAACTGCGGAAACTTAGACTAAGCTCGACTTTATCCAATTTAGGCAGCGGAGCATAGTAAGTCAGACCACTTATCCAGCAATGCTTTTGGTATTTTTACCAGGTCGGTTGTTGCATTGGATATCTGAAAAATACGCATCTGCCAGAACCGCTGACGCACCCAGGCTAATGCATCGATAAACGCTTTCCTGATCTTGCTACTTTCCTCCATCTTGAAAATGGATAAAGTCGAGCTGAGGCCGCAATTCCTGACGCAGCCGATGAATCACCGTTTCAGCATCAACCTGCTGCAAGATCTCCTCAATCACCGTATCTGCGCCCTGCGGCCCCCAGGTGCAGCCCTGCTCCAAATATACCTGCGTAGCCTTGCCAATCCGATAAGAGCCGTAGCCCGACAAGCTCGCCTGGGCAACCGCCGCGCTGCCGTAAGCCATTACGCCCGAAACGCCATCAAAGGCGCTCGTCACCGCAGCGGCACTCTTGCCAACGCCAAACAGCAGGCTGCTGCCCAACTCACCCAGCAGCAAACTCCCCGAACTCCAGAGAATTGCCCGCAGCAGCTTGCCTGCCTCGTGATGGGTCATCGGCAGCCCGTACAGCTTGGCCAGACTGCGAATCATCATCAGATCGGTGGCCGCGCCGCCCAGCAGATCCAATACCGCCACTGGGTTGGCTGCGACCGCAATCGACTTCCACTTAGCAAACTGCCAGATCAGCGCTTCGGCTTGGTCGCGGTGGAGCCGCAGCGTTTTGCGCGCCAAGTCAGCCTCAGTTTCGCGGGCTTGACGCAGCGCATTCAGCGCCAGCAGCGATTTGCCTTCGCGATTGAGAATCTCCATCAGCTTTTGGCTCAGCTCTTGCAAGTCGGCAGGCGGCGTTTCCCAGTCATGCGTCACCCGTCCATCGGGCCATTCGGTTCGCACTTCAATGGGCGCAGGTTCAGCCGCTACTCGGACAATATCTTGGGCTGCCAGCACAGGCCGATTCACCGGCAGGCTATCGGCGGCAAACATCGCTTCGAGCTTGCGGTAGATGCTCTGCCGATCGGCGTCGGGATAGAGGTCAGTTTTGTTGAATACCAGAATCAACGGCTTACAGCCCGCCTGAAGCTGACTCAACGCCTGATACTCCGTCCGGGTAATATCTCCGGCCACCACAAACAGGATTAAATCGGCTTGCTCAGCCACCGCCCGCGCCATGCTGGCTCGACTCTCGCCGCCCACTTCATCGAGTCCTGGTGTGTCGATCAATTCAAGCTTGATCTGCCCAGTTGGATCAGACCAGTAGACCGAGCGCGGATATTGCGTCACGCCATGCAGTGGCCCAGTTTGCAGCAGCTTCTGGCCAATCAACGCATTGATCACCGCCGACTTGCCGCGACTTACCAGCCCAAATACGGCAATCCGAATCAGCCCCTGATCCAGCTTCTCTAAGCTGGCCGTGAGGCGGTCGCAGTCAGTTTTGAGCTTAGCTTGCAGCTCGGTGGCATCCGGATTCGAGCGACCCTGGTGATCTCGACTCTGGCCGCGATACTTCACCTGCTGCATGTAGCGATTCAGCGCTTGCTTAATGCTGGAGCGGGCGCGGCTAAAATGCTGATCTTGCTGCGAGGGAGCAGTCTGAACAGCCGGATCGAGGAGGTCATTGGACATAGTGGCGCGATGAATGAGTCTTGATTCTATTGTCCCGCACTGGGCAGTTTGCATCAGGTACGGTTGGGTGCGGATATCGATATTCGGTTGAGTTCTGCCGCCCGCTCAATGATCAACGCCGCGATCGCCTGTTTTTTCGCCCTAGCTTTTCGCTAGAATCTGCGAGTGGTTAGAATTGAGCGGGAATGGAAAAGGCAACGTTTGGGGCGGGCTGCTTCTGGGGCGTTGAGGAAAAGTTTCGTCGTCAGCCTGGAGTTGTTGCAACTTCTGTGGGCTATATGGGTGGCCACTTTCAGCATCCCTGCTACCTGGATGTGCTCTCTCGGATCACGGGTCATGCCGAAGTCGCCCAGCTGGACTATGATCCAACGGTTGTGACTTATGAAGCATTGCTTGAACTGTTTTGGCAAATCCATGACCCCACCAGCCTAAACCGCCAGGGCGCAGATCGGGGCGAGCAATATCGCTCGGTGATTTTTTGCCATACGTCTCAGCAGCAGCTTGCCGCCGCTCAGTCGAAGCAGCGGTTGGAAGCATTAGAAAAGTATGCTAACCCGATCGTGACGCAGATTCAGCCCGCTTTTGACTACTGGCTAGCAGAAGACTATCACCAGCAATATTTGGCGAAAAAGCGGCAGAGCGTTCACTGAAATTCCGCAGGCTTCAACAGCCAAAAATCAGCAGCGCTGAGGCTGGGCTGGCGATCTAGGATGGCGAACAGTCCGCCTCGGCCTTCAGCGCCAAAGCCAGAGCGGCTACCGTTAGCGTTGTAAAATAGCCTGCCGCTGCTGGCGCTGTATACAAGCGGCGCGGCGCTGGTTGCGGCCAGAGGATCGCGTTCGACGATGGCAAATTGGTTGGGGCGGAGGCTGCGCTGTCCGGCAGTTGGCTGGAGTGCCGTAAAAGTAGTGCGGTCGAGGACAAACTTATCCCCCTGCCTAAAGTCGCGGATGCGGTCGATGCCAATATCGGCGCGGCGGAATTTTCGATTAGTGCTGTAGCGGAATTGATCTTTGCCTGCGCCGCCAGAAAGCGTATCTCGCCCCAAGCTGCCCACGATCTGGTCATGGCCAGCGCCACCCAGCAAAGCATCGTTCTGAGCGCCACCGTCTAAGCGATCGTTGCCAGAGCGCCCCAGCAGCCGATCTTTTCCGGCTTCGCCATAGAGCAGATCGTCACCTGCGCCGCCGTTGAGCTGATCGGCTTCACTGCCTGCATAGAGCAGATCGTCACCTGCGCCGCCATCCAAGCTGTCGCTGCCCGCTTCGCCATAGAGCTGGTCGTTGTCATCGCCGCCCTCTAGCAGATCGTTGCCCGCTGAGGCAAACAGCTGGTCGTTGCTGCCGCCGCCAAACAGTCGGTCATCGCCCGCTTCGCCATACAGCTGGTCATTGCCCGCGCCGCCGTCCAGGCTATCTTGATCAGTGCCGCCGAACAGCTGGTCGTCACCTGCGCCACCAGAGAGCTGGTCATTGCCAAACTCACCGAACAGCTGGTCGTTGCCTTCATCCCCATTCAGCTGATCGTCGCCTTCCCCGCCAAACAGTTTGTCGGGATCTAGACCGCCGCTGAGCGTATCATCACCCGCCTCGCCGTGGATTTCGTCCTGTCCGGCCTCGCCTTGGGCAAGGTCGTTGCCTTCGCCACCATTCAGCAGGTCGTTGCCTTCGCCGCCATTCAGCTGATCGTTGTCGCTGCCGCCTGAGAGCGTATCGTCACCTGCTCCGCCATCCAGTCGGTCGTTGCCGATTGCCCCAAACAGCTGATCGTCGCCGTCG
Organism: Synechococcales cyanobacterium PMM_0073; assembly: GCA_949127695.1. Classification (GTDB taxonomy): domain Bacteria; phylum Cyanobacteriota; class Cyanobacteriia; order Elainellales; family Elainellaceae; genus Elainella. Next base: position 527 of record CASBQH010000054.1, on the reverse strand, counting down.
CCGCCATACAGCTGATCCTGACCAGCGTTGCCAGAGAGAGTATCAATTCCCGCTTCGCCATAGAGCTGATCATCGCCATCGTCGCCACTTAGCTGATCGTCGTCATCGCCACCGCGCAGCGCGTCGTTCCCGGCTCCGCCCGAAATTACATCGTTATTTGCTTCGCCGTATAGCAGGTCATTGCCGTCATCGCCAATTAATGTATCATTACCCGTTCCAGCATAGATAATATCATCGCCGATACTGCCGTTCAGGATATCATGACCTGCTTCGCCCTGAAGCTCATCATCACCTGCTTCGCCAAACAGCTGATCATTACCTTCGCCGCCAAACAGCTTATCGTTCTCAGCACCGGCTCTCAGCTCGTCATTGCCCGCTTCCCCAAACAGTTCATCCAGGCCAGCGCCGCCATCCAAACTATCGCGTCCTTCACCGCCAAACAGCTTGTCGTTGCCTGCATTGCCCGTGAGCTGATCATCATCGCCATAGCCCAGCAGCACGTCGTCTTCTGGCGTACCGATCAAAAT
>CASBQH010000053.1 GCA_949127695.1 Synechococcales cyanobacterium PMM_0073 | reverse complement strand
TTGCAGAGTTTGCAGCTCGTTGGGGGTGAGGGGACGCGAGCTGACGGCCATGGAAACTTTGCTGTCGAGCAGGTTTTGGATGCCAGAATTGGTGCCGTTGGGCTGGCCGTCTGGGACGCCATAGGTGGTGGGGATGCTGGGATTGACCTGTAGGTAGGCGGTTTGTAGCTGCTTGATGAGGGCAACGAGCGAGACGCTGCCGTCTAGGGCAAGAATGCTAGGGTTGGGCTGCGAGGCGTTGAGGCTGCTGACGTTAGGGTTGGTAGCGCTGGCAGGGGAGGGCGCTGCTGGATCGGCTGGTTGATTGCCTGCTGGCTGATTGCCTGATTGTGGATTGCTGGTCTGGTTGCTGGTCTGATTATTGGCGCTGCCTAAAAACTTTTTGCCGACGAACCAGAGGCCGCCGCCGAGCAGACCCAGGGTAATTAGCAGCGTCAGCAGCAGGGCTGGTAGGTCGTTTTTTCCGCTCGACATAGTTCGCTTACGTTAAGGTGGCAGCAATACCTTTAGTGTAGCCGACGGCTTGAGTCGGATCATTGTATTCAGCATCACCTTACTGCCAAGAAACTGGGTAGCGCTATTTCATCAGGGTTTTCCTCTCTGAATCTGAAGAGCAAGGGGAATGATTCTACTGCTCTGTACGCTATAGCCCTGTCTGGCGATAGGTGAAGGCGAATCGAATCTGGCTCTATGCTAGAGCGAGGAGCATGAGCCGAGAGTAGAATGAGTCAAACCGCAATGGAGCGCAAAACCGTCAACCTAGAAGAGATTGAGCTAGAGCTGCTGCTAGAAGGCATCTATCAATATTACGGCTACGACTTCCGCAACTATGCGCGGGCTTCGCTGAAGCGGCGGATTCGCAAAGTGCTGGAGGGCGAGGGCCTAAGCCAAATCTCGGCTCTGCAAAACCTGGTGCTGCATGACTCAGCCGCCATCCAGCGAATGCTGCTGGGGATTACGGTTAATGTCACCTCGATGTTTCGAGATCCCAGCTTTTTTCTAGCTTTCCGCCAGCAGGTTGTGCCGCTGCTCTCCACCTACCCCTATATTCGGCTCTGGCATGCGGGCTGCTCAGAAGGCCAAGAAGTCTACGCCATGGCGATTTTGCTGCAAGAGGCTGGGCTGTATGACCGCTGCCGCATCTATGCCACCGATCGCAATGAGCGCGTGCTTCAGCGTGCTAAAGCTGGCATCTATCCGCTGGGGTTAATGCAGCAATATACGCAGCTCTATCTACAGTCGGGTGGGCAGCATTCGTTTTCCAATTACTATACGGCGGCTTACGACAGCGCTATTTTTCGAGCGTCGCTGCGGGAAAATATCCTGTTCTCGCAGCATGATCTGGCCTCCGACGGTTCGTTTAATGAGTTTAATATTATTCTTTGCCGCAATGTTTTAATCTACTTTGATCCAGTCTTGCAGCAGCGCGTACATCGGCTGTTTCACGAAAGCCTCTGTCGGTTTGGCATCTTGGCCTTGGGGCGGCAAGAATCGCTGCGGCTCAGCCCCTACGCACCCGACTACGAGGCGCTAGTCAAAAGCGAAAAGATTTTTCGGAGGCTGAGCTAATGGCGCTGCGATTAACCTCCGGCTCCCAGCCTGCCCTAATTGTGATCGGCGCTTCGCTGGGCGGGCTGATGGCGCTGCGAGAGCTGCTGCAACAATTGCGGCCAGATTTCTCAATTCCCATTGCGATTGTCCAGCACCGCCACCGTGACTTACAGCAGCAGTTAGTAGCGTCGATGCAGCAGGGCGTGAGGCTGCTGCTGCGCGAAGTGGAAGATAAAGACGAGCTGCGTCCTGGCCAAATCTATCTTGCGCCTGCCGACTATCATCTGCTGGTGGAAGCGGACTGTTTGCTGCTCTCCATTGACCCGCCAGTTTCCTACGCTCGCCCTTCCATTGACGTGCTGTTTGAGTCTGCGGCAGATGCCTATGGCGAGCGGCTAATTGGGGTGATTTTGACCGGCGCTAATCAAGATGGGGCAATTGGGGCAGCGGCGATTAAGGCCAAAGGCGGTCTGGTACTGGTGCAGGAGCCTGCCACAGCCGAGAGTGCCGTGATGCCCGCCGCCGCCATTGCCCAAACCTGCGTAGATGCAGTGCTGTCTTTGTCCGCGCTGGCGGCGCAGCTCAATGAGTTTTGCGAGGTTTGTGAATTTTAGCGCAGCCGATTTATTGTCCGCTCTGATTCGGCAGCATCTGCATCCGCTTACCGCTTTTAATCAGTGCGGCGAATTCATCGGCAGGCAGAGGCTGGCTAAACAAAAAGCCCTGAATTTCGTCACAATGCTTTTCAAATAAGAAGGCCAGCTCGTTGACGGTTTCCACGCCTTCGGCCACCACTTTCAAATTCAGCTGATGCGCCATCGTAATAATTGCGGTGGCAATCGCAGCATTTTTCGGGTTGGCATGAATATCCTGCACAAACGAGCGGTCGAGCTTGAGGATGTCAAACGGGAAGCGGTAGAGATTGCTGAGCGACGAATAGCCCGTGCCAAAATCGTCAATCGCAATCTGTAGCCCCAGCGCCTTCAGCATTTGCAGCCGATGCATCGCCAAATCCACATCCTGAATCAGCGTACTCTCAGTTAGCTCCAGCTCTAGCCAGATCGGATTGATCTGCGTCTGGCTCAAAATCTGGCGAATGCGCTGGTGAAACTGAGGCTGGCTAAACTGACAGTTCGATAGATTCACCGCAATTTTGGTCGGCGGCAGTTTGGCCAGCTGCCAGTCCCGCATCTGCTGGCAGGCGGTTTGAATCACCCATTCGCCAATTGGCTCAATTAGGCCGCTCTCTTCGGCAATTGGGATAAACACAGCCGGAGAAACCATGCCCTGCTTCGGGTGTCGCCAGCGCAGCAGCGCCTCGGCTCCGGTAACTTTGCCAGTGCGAAGGTTGACTTTGGGCTGATAGTGCAGCGCCAGCTCCTGCCGCTCTAAGGCATGGTGTAGATCAGACTCTAAGGCCAGTCGATCAATGCTGTCGCTGCGGAGCAGTCGGCTAAAAAACCGATAGCTGTTGCCGCCCTGCTGCTGCGTATGGTGCATAATCCGGCGGCTGCGCCGGAGCAGAGTATCCGCGCCATCGGCATCACGCGGGTAGAGGGCAATGCCAATGCTAGCCGTAATAAAGATCTCCTGATCGTTGACCAGAAACGGCGTCGCAATCACCTTGAGCAAATTCTGGGCAATGTTTTCCGCCTGTCCTTTATATTCAACTGGATTAACAATCAGAGCAAATTCATTCATGTCGGTGCGCGCCACAATGCCGCTCTCGCCAATGCAGGCTGTAATCCGCTCGGTGATGGCTTGCAGCAGACTGTCACTCACCTTATAGCCCCAGTGATTGCTGATCCGGTGAAACCGATCTAGCCCCAGACAAAAAACTGGAATTAAAGATGCGGTCGGCGGCTCGGCAAAGGCGCTGCTCCGCAGATTTTCGACATGCTGCTCAAAGGCGGTCTGCAACACGCTCCAGGTGGGCAGCTGGGTCAGCAGGTCACGATGGGTCAGCTGATTTAGCTTGGTTTCAGCCTGCTCAAGCTGCGCTTGATAGTCGGCCTGCATGGCGCTGTCGCTGCGGTGCTTTTGCAGGGCAATCTCAATCGTAGTTTTGAGATCATAGGGCTTAAAAGGCTTGACCAAATAGCCATAAGGCTCAGTTTGCTTAGCCCGTTCCAGCGTGGCATCATCGGTATAGGCAGTCATATAAACCACCGGCAGCTTCAGCTCTTGCCGAATGATTGCAGCGGCATCAATGCCGTCGATCTCGCCTTGCAGCATAATATCCATCAAAATAATATCTGGACGACTGCTTCTGGCAATCGCAATCGCTTCTTCGCCAGTATCCACAATATCTATGGCAATATATCCCTGCTTGCTCAGGTTTCGGGCAATATTTTCAGCAACAACTAGCTCATCTTCAACAATTAAGACTTTTGCTTTGAGTTGCTTGACGATTTCTGGAACTAAGACTGCCATCATACAGATTCTCTTCGGCTTGCGGTTTAGGGGGGGATCGAGCGTTTCGATGCCGCTCATCTCATACAATCGCGCCACGGCTGGATTTATAAAAGGAAAGATCGCCCTATTAAGCGCCCTGTTAAGCATCCTGTTCACTATCCTGTCGAGCCACAGCGATTTGGCAGTGGGTTGACCAGCTCTCAAAGCAGGGGTAAACCCGTCTGCCCAACTCAGCAGCTCAGTTTAGAATTCCCCATTTTCTAGGAATCGCTTGGTGAGCGTGCCACTCGGAACTTATGATGAAGATCAAGGCAATTCGGCCACTGCACGGCGGCCACTGAGCTGCTGCGCTGTCAAGGGATACTCAATTCAGCATGGTTGAAACGATCGAGATTCGGGGCTTTCCCCATCGCTACGAGCTTTCTGCTCCGACCGACTCGCAGATTGTTCTGGTGTTTGTGCATGGCTGGCTGCTGAGCCGAGCCTACTGGCAGCCGCTGATTGAACAGCTCGCTCCAATCCACCAATGCCTCACCTATGACCTCAGAGGCTTCGGTGAATCTCAGCTTCAGCGCGCTTGGGGGCATCAGCCTGCCCTTGTCAGTGGCTCAGCTTCCCCTGGTTCTGCCCTGTCGGCTCAGGTCGGAGTCACGCTTCCCCAGGCTAGCCCCTATAGTTTGGCTGCCTATGCCCAAGATCTATGCCTGCTGCTGCAACAGCTCAATCTGCAAAATGTTTGGCTCGTCGGCCATTCGCTGGGCGGCAGCATTGCGCTCTGGGCGGCTGACCAAGCGCCTGAGCGGATCGCGGGCGTGATCTGCGTCAATTCAGGCGGCGGCATTTACCTCAAAGAAGAATTCGAGCGCTTTCGGACTGCGGGTCAGATGCTGATCCGGTTTCGCCCGCGCTGGCTGTCGCGCCTGCCGCTGCTGGGTCTGCCGCTCTCCTGGCTAAATGTGGCTCAGCCTTTGCCCGCCCGCTGGGGCAAACAGCGGCTCAAAGATCTGGCGCTGGCCGAACCTGCTGCCGCCCTAGGCGCGCTGCTCGAATCCACCACCGAGGCTGAGGTGCATCGACTGCCGCAGGTGGTGGCGCGCCTACAGCAGCCCGTGCAGTTTATTGCGGGTGCAAATGACAGCATGATGGAACCCAAGTATGTCCAGCATCTGGCCAGTTTTCACCCTGCTTTTGAATGCTGCGGCAACAATGTCAGCGAGCTAGCCAACTGCGGCCACCTGTCGATGTTGGAGCAGCCAGAGGCTTTGGCAGCAGAAATTCAGGCGACGTTGGCTAAATATTTGACCTAGCGCGGCGATCTAGCCGCCTATTTTAAGGACGAGCTGCCGCTAAAGTCGCGCTGGCAATTGGGTCAACGGTTGTCCAGCCGCTGCTGGTAGCCACCTGCGATTCAAAATGCAGATGCGGGCCGGTCGAGTTGCCCGTGCTGCCTACCCAGCCCAGAATTTGCCCTTGTTTGACTTGGGCTCCGGGTTCGACCGCAATCCCTGAAAGATGAGCATAGAGATTGCGCTGATTGTTGGCCTCAACTACCACTGCCAACCCATAGCCGCCCATGGCGTCGGCTGCCACCACTTGCCCTGCCGCTGCCGCCAGTACGGGCGTGCCCATAGGCGCACCCAGATCCATGCCGGTGTGGAAGCTGAGCGTGCCTGAAATGGGATGGACGCGCCAGCCGAAAGCTGAGGT
>CASBQH010000052.1 GCA_949127695.1 Synechococcales cyanobacterium PMM_0073 | reverse complement strand
TCGCGGAACAGCCGCCCCACCGGCACATGCAGCCCCACATAGTTGAGTCCGGGCTGCTTTTGAGCAAAGACGCCAATATGGTCGCGCTTGTCCCAGTCCATTTCGTCTTTGGCCGCAGCGGGCTGCAAGGGTCGTCCCAATTCCCGCTCCACCTCAGCTCGAAATTTGGCCATGCCCCACTCGTCAATGAGCCACATCAGCCGTGACTTTTGGCGATTGGCGCGCAGGCCGTGATCCCGATAGATCACCAAAATCGCCCGACAGAGATCGACTACATCCGCAGGCGGCACCCAGGCATTCAGCGGCAGGGCAGCTTCGCAGCGCTTAGCCGAAAAGAAGCCGCCGACTACGACGTTAAAGCCGAGCTGATCTGTACCTGCCTTCAAGGCAGGCACAAAGGCAATATCATTGATTTCGGCATGGATCGAGTTATCTCTGCCGCCTTCAATCGCAATGTTAAATTTGCGCGGCAGATTTGTAAACTCTGGATTCCCTTCACCGTGATTGGTGATCATATCCTGCACCTGCTGCACCAGTTCACGCACATCTATCAGCTCTTCGCCATCTAGCCCAGCAATCGGCGAAGCGGTAATATTCCGCACGTTGTCCATGCCAGACTGAACGCTGGTGAGTTCAGCGGCTTTCAGCTTGGCGAAAATCTGCGGCAGGTCTTCAATTCGCACGCCGCGCAGCTGGAGGTTTTGGCGCGTGGTAATGTCGGCATTACCGTCTTCGCCGTAGCGTTGCACAATCTCTGCCAGCACCCGTATCTGCTGACTGGAGATGATGCCGCTGGGCAAGCGCATCCGCATCATAAACTGACTGGGCGTGACGGGACGAAAGAATACACCCAACCATTTCAGCCGATGTTCACGATCGGTGACATCCATCGCTTCCCAGCCCAGCTGCGCGAAATGATCAAGTTCATGTTTAAGGGCTAGACCATCTTTTTCAGCCTTGAGCTTCTCAAATTTATTCTGACTGGCGACCTGATTGGTGGTAACGCTGGTCACGGGTATGTCCTCGCTGGATTTTTAAGACTAAAGCTGCCGTTGATCAACTTAACCGAACTCAATTACAAATAGATTAGAGAAAAGATTGAATGAGTTTGGTATCTGGCGTTACATAAATTCATATTCAATGCGTTTTCCGTGCTGCGTCATGCGCTTTTCGCATGGAGGATTAGACTTCAATTTTCCCCATTTCTCTATTACTGAGTATGCAGAGAATATGTAAGTAATACGGTGATTGAATCTACAGATCAATTAACTTCAGAATAAATTCAAGCAGTTTGATTGGATGGTTTCGTGCTTTTGAACACAAAAAAATGATTTATATGGATATTTTGCAGTTCTAAATGCGGATTTTGCATAGCTAGAGCTGGCTCAGTTAGTATTGCCTACGTCAATCGCAGTAGACTCGGCGTTGAGCCAAGTTACTCTCTTGCGAACTCATGAGCAAATCACGATTTGTCACAGTGCCAGAACTAATGCCAGAACTAGCGCCAGAATTAACGCCAGAGCTAACAGTCTCAGCCAGCAACGCCACTCCTCAACTCAATCTGGCCGCTGAGATCAAGGCGGCTTTAGTCGAACTTCAAACAGGTGATTTTCATCAGCGCTGGGATGCGGCCAAACGCCTCTCTGAATTTGGCAATCAGGCAGTTGCGCCACTGCTACAGCTAATTGACCAGGCTGATCCTGACTGTGACGACGACTGGGAGCTGCTCTGGTTTGTGGCGCGCATACTCGGCAGTTTTCAAGATCCATCTGCCGTCGCCGGACTGGTCAAGCTGTTGGAGTCTGCGCCAGATTCAGAGGTGGCGACCATGGCCGCAATGGCGCTGGCCAACGCTGGAGCAGCCGCCCTGCCTGCTTTAGCACAGCTGCTCCAGCGTCCGTCATCTCAGCTGACTGCCTTGCAGGCTCTGGCGCAAATTCAACATCCGGCAGTGCTGCCACTGTTGCAAGAGGCCGCTGCATCTGGCTCGGCAGCGGTGAGAGTGGCGGCTGTGGCGGCGCTGGCTCAGCTCCAGGTGACAGGCTCGGCAGATCTCTGGCCTTTATTTGTCGCTAGCCTCAGCGATTCGGCGGCAGCAGTACGGCGAGCGGCGGTGATGGCGCTAGGGGCAAGGGCGCTGCAATTTTCGGCGCAGGTGAGCGCAGCGGCATTGGTTGAGGAAATCGCGCCCTTGCTCAAAGACCCAGATTTGGCCGTGAGGCAGCAGGTGGCGCTGGCATTGGGGCGAGTCGGCGGTGATGCGGCGATTGCAGCGCTGGGTCAGGCGCTCTCTGAACCGAGTTCTCACAATCTGCAAGTTGAGCTGCTGCATGCTTTAGCCTGGACTGAGCAGCCAGCCGCCCTAGCGCAAATTCGGCAATATTTACAATCACATCAAGATCAGCCAACCGGATTAGAGCCGGAAATTGTGGCGGTACTGGGGCGGGTGACGCTGAGCGCGATCGCCAGCCAAATCTTGCTAGAGCTACTGGCCTCAGCGCATCCAATCGCGCAGACGGTGGCGGGCAAGCAGCAGATTGCCCTCAGCTTAGGGCAGCTCCAGCAGGCAGCCGCGATTGATCCTTTAATTGAGCTGTTGGCAGACCCAACGGTCAGCGTTCGGCTTCATGCCGCAGCCGCTCTAAAGCAGCTCGCGGCTCAAGGGGCTTTTGGCCAGATGCAGCAGCGCTTGGGCGATCCTGGCAGTTCAGCGGCGCTCAGGCTGGGTCTCCTCAGCGCGCTTGAGGCTCAGCCGCTGAGCTTGGCTTAATTCCTGCTCAGTCTTGCTTTAACCACTTTAATGATCACTTTTAATCACGACAGAACTTCTAATCCTTCACAGAAATTATGGGATCTGCCCCCGAAATCAGCTTAGAGTGAGAGGATATAGATAGTCTTGTTTTCAAGGTATTTCATGCTATGCATTTGAGTGAAATCACCCATCCCAATCAGCTTCACGGCCTGTCGATCACCCAGCTGAAGCAGATTGCTCGCCAGATCCGCGAAAAGCATTTGGAGACCGTGGCCACGAGCGGCGGACATCTTGGGCCGGGGCTGGGCGTCGTCGAGCTAACGCTGGGACTCTACCAGACGCTAGATTTAGATCATGACAAAGTAATCTGGGATGTCGGCCACCAAGCCTATCCCCATAAGCTGATCACCGGGCGCTATGACCGCTTCCATACGCTGCGGCAAAAAGGTGGCGTAGCGGGCTACCTGAAGCGCTGCGAAAGCCGCTTCGATCACTTCGGCGCAGGTCACGCTTCTACCAGCATCTCGGCAGCGCTGGGCATGGCGCTCGCCCGCGACCGCCAGGGCGAAACCTACAAGGTGGCGGCAGTCATTGGCGATGGCGCGCTGACGGGCGGCATGGCGCTAGAGGCCATTAACCATGCCGGACATCTGCCCAAAACCAATCTGCTGGTGGTGCTCAACGACAACGAAATGTCGATTTCGCCCAACGTTGGGGCCATTCCGCGCTATCTGAATAAAATGCGGCTGAGTCCGCCTCTGCAATTCCTCACTGACAACCTAGAAGAGCAGTTCAAAAATCTGCCGTTTGTCGGCGATAGCCTGACGCCGGAGCTGAGCCGGATTAAGGAAGGCATGAAGCGACTGGCTGTGCCCAAAGTTGGCGCGGTGTTTGAAGAGCTGGGCTTTACCTATATGGGGCCAGTGGATGGTCACAACTTAGAAGAGCTGATTGCCACCTTCACCGCCGCTCACAAGCATCCTGGCCCAGTTTTGGTGCATGTGGCCACCACCAAAGGCAAGGGCTATGCCATCGCCGAAGCCGATCAGGTGGGCTATCACGCCCAGAATCCGTTTAACTTGGCGACGGGCAAAGCAGCTCCAGCCAGCAAGCCAAAGCCACCTGCCTATGCCAAAGTCTTTGCCCATACGCTGACCAAGCTGGCCGAAGACAATCCCAAAATCATCGGCATCACGGCGGCGATGGCCACCGGCACTGGCCTCGATAAACTCCAGCAAAAGCTGCCCGATCAATATATTGACGTGGGCATTGCCGAGCAACATGCCGTGACGCTGGCTGCTGGCATGGCCTGCGAAGGACTGCGCCCAGTCTGCGCGATCTACTCCACGTTTTTACAGCGCGCCTTTGACCAAATCATCCACGATGTCTGCATCCAAAATCTGCCGGTGTTCTTCTGCCTGGATCGAGCCGGGATTGTGGGCGCAGATGGCCCCACCCATCAGGGCGCTTATGACATTGCCTACCTGCGCTGCATTCCCAACATGGTGGTCATGGCTCCCAAAGACGAAGCCGAACTCCAGCGGATGCTGGTGACTGGCGTGCAGCACAGCGGCCCGATTGCGATGCGCTACCCCAGAGGCAACGGCTACGGCGTACCGCTGATGGAAGAAGGCTGGGAACCGCTGCCGATTGGCAAGGCCGAAATTCTGCGCCAGGGCGATGATATTTTGCTGCTGGGCTATGGCGCAATGGTCTATCCGGCCATGCAGGCTGCCGAAATTCTGGGTGAGCATGGCATCGAAGCTACGGTCGTCAACGCTCGCTTCGCCAAACCGCTTGACCAAGAGCTGATTCTGCCGATTGCCCGCCGGATGCGCCGGGTCGTCACCCTCGAAGAAGGCTGCATCATGGGCGGCTTTGGTTCAGCGGTGGTCGAGTCGCTGATGGATCACGAGGTCATGGTGCCTGTCACCCGTCTTGGCATCCCCGATCTGCTGGTCGATCACGCCACGCCAGAGCAGGCTTACGCGACGCTGGGTTTGACGCCGCCCCAGATCGCCGAGCGAATCTTACAGCTGGTGCAGCCACAGCCTGTTGCGGTGAGCTAAATCGGTGAGCTAAATCAAAGCCTGAATCCGGTCGTTCTATCAGCATCGATCGGATTCGGCTTTAACAGGCGATTTGGCCTTTAATATCTAGCGGCTAAACAACGCTCAAATTCCTGTAACGATACGCTTGATCCAAAGGATACAAACTAATTTACAAACAGCACTCAACCTAGAGCAAATGCAGCGGATCAACATCTACCGTCAAATTCACGCCAGCCAGACAAGCTGCCGCTAGCTCCGGCAGCTCCAGCGGTTCCGTCCCCCAGCTTTTCAGCAAAATCTGCCACCGATAGCGATGTGCCACTCGCGCCACCGCCGCCGCTGTCGGTCCCAGCAGTTCAAAATTCGTCCGCCCCGCCAGTCTCTGCCGCAATAGCTTCGCCAAGTTCTCTGCCGTCTGTTGCACCGCCGCCGCATCCGTGCCGCTCAGCCTCAGCAGCAACAGCTCGCCATAGGGCGGGTAATGCAGCCCCAATCTCGGCTGTAGCTCTGCCGCCGCAAATGCCGCATAATCTTGCCGCTGCACCGCCTGCACCGCCATATGATCGGGCGAATAGGTCTGCAAAATGACTCGTCCGGCAAATTCGCCCCGTCCGGCGCGCCCTGCCACCTGCGTCAGCGTCTGAAACGCCCGCTCCCCAGCGCGATAGTCGGCCAAATGCAGCAAGCCGTCAGCCGCCACCACGCCTACCAGCGTCACCTGGGGCAGATCGATGCCTTTGGTCAGCATCTGCGTGCCCACCAGCAGGTCAGCCTCACCTGCCGCAAATCGCCCCAGCAAGGCTCGGTGT
>CASBQH010000051.1 GCA_949127695.1 Synechococcales cyanobacterium PMM_0073 | reverse complement strand
TTACTAGTAACCAGACGATTCTAAATCAAATGAAAAGCATAAGAAATCATATTGCCCATAACTCTACCAAAAGTTTAGAACAATATCGAAAGGTACTTCGGCAAGTTCATGGAACATTACCATTGCGAATTCCACGTCCTGGAGAGTTTTTACTCCAAATAGTTCCTCATTCTTCTCCGCCAAAACATTATCTTGTACAGTATTTAGACATATTAAAGACGGTTGCAGATGATATTACAAGATAATCATTTCATCTGGCTAAATTTATTTCTCACTTTAGCTTTATTAGTTTTGATGTTTAGATCTCTAGTTTTTGATTTTGTATACAAGCTGAAGTGAGTGACAGATGTACGTTGCAGATAAATGCCAGCTAACAAGTCGATGAAGCGGACGGTTGAGAGATTTTGGTGGGGTTGCAACAATTTCTGCCGCCGCTTATCTTGGTCGTTATGCAGCAATCCTTGGTTGGCGAAGTATAGTGAACTTGGAATTGTCATTAGAAGCTGTTTGTAAACGTCAGTTAAGCATATCCAATTCTCGCTTTTGCTGCTTCGTCAAGCTGCGTGTTCGACGATTCCGACAAAGCCGCCGTAACATCAACCGAATCATGGTCACATACACCATGCCCTCATGATTCTCTGGTAATCCCTCATAGTCTCGTCCCAGTGCCCTTGCGTTATCTAGCCAAGCCAGCGTCCGTTCTACTATCCAGCGCTTCGGCTCCACCTCCCAGCCTTGCTCATGCCGCAATGAAATCTCTAGCTCACAGCCATATGAGCGCTCTAGCTCATCAGTCGCAGCCTTGGAGCGGTAGCCTTTATCCCCCAAAATCTTAGAAATCTGGCTAAAGCGCTCCAGTGCCCAAACCCAGACAACAGGGGCAGCTTTAATATCAGCCACGTTTGCCGCAGTCACAAAGCAGCCTAAGACCAGTCCTAAGACATCGACAATGATGTGACGTTTACGCCCCTTGACTTGCTTGTTACCGTCGAAGCCGACCTCCAAAGCCCCCCTTTTTTGCCCAGTTTGACGCTCGGCAGAGTCGCAGATAGCAAGACTCGGTTGGGCGTTGCGCCCTGACTCTAGGCGGACTTGTTCGACCAAGATATTATTGATCTCTGACCAAACATTGAGCCTGACCCAGAGACGATAGTAGCCATAGACAGTCTGCCTTTCTTGAATGCCCGAAGGGCTATGCTGGGGAAATCAATCGGCAGTGCCCGCCATTTGATACCGTTGTCAGCGCGGTAGAAGATGGCATCAAGCACGTCTCTTAAGTCCACTTCTCGCTGCTTACCTACGGGTTTTGCAGGAGGTAAAAGGGGGTGAATGCGTTGCCATTCGGCATCTGTGAGGTCGCTTGGATAGGTCATAGCGCTGGGCATCAAAGTCTGATGTCTAAAGCTATCAAAAACTGCTGAGCGAATCCATTATCTCTTAATACTTATTTACAAACAGCTTCTAAAACGTCAGAAGAGTGAAGCAAAAGTCTGGAGGATATACTGCCTCTTGGCTTTTGCTTTTTGCCGCTTGCAGCAAGCCTCAACGCTAACGACAGCCCAGCCAAACTGGAAAGGCTGAGTTTCGCTTGGCCTCAGTCGGAAACTGATTGCAGGCTCCCACCAAATCGGCATAGTGCGTATTCACAACCGTCTGCCATTCTGCAATAAGCGCGGGCGAAATAGGCAGAACTAGCTCGGCGGTTTGGGTGGGGATATGCAGATCCAGACGAGATGCTGTGGGCAGATTGGGCAAAGCACTCTGCAAGTCATATTGCCCGACATGCGGCTGTGGCGCTTTGAGCAAAATTTGATCTGAAATATTGGCCAGCAGCAGTTCGCCAGCGGGAGCGCTCAGCCGAACTGGCTGACTTGGGTCAAGTTCAACCGCGCCCGGAAAACCCACCAGCCGCAGAGAAACCGCCGATTCGCGCTGATCCGCCCCCACCGACTTAAACGCAATCACCTGCCAGCTATATTGATTTTGATCACGCAGCGTCCGCCGCGACTGCAAGACCACCGCGCCCGCAGTATCGGCATTGTAGAGAATCGCTGCATCTGCCGGCAGGTGCAGCGCAAACATCAGCAGCAAGATCCCCAAAGCCCATTTCCAGCCTGCGCTCTGCCCGGTCATGATCCTAGTCAATCCCTTCATTCACTGGGAAGCGATCAATCAGCTGAATGGCGCGATTTGCGTTGTCTTTTAAGGCTCCAGCCAGATAGGGGACATGCGGCACCTGCGACAAGAAATCTACCGTGCGGCGCAGAATTCGCACCACGTCGCCTTCGTCCAGGCTAGTGTTGGCGCAGAGTTCCGGCCATTCCACGCCCAGCGCCCACTGCTCCACCAGGCCAATCCAGTCGGTTTCAAGCCAGACGGGCATGGCAATGTCGTAGCGCCGCTGGAGCTTAAACAGCTCGCGCCGCATACCCCGCAGTCCGCCCAGCGCCTGCTCAATTTCGTTCGATGCCTCGTAGCGCGTCCAGCTATCCGGGCGCGAAACCTCTGTGACTAGCGCCGCACAGGCTGCCGCCAAATGGTGCGGATCTAGCGCATCCAGCTCACCCGAAGCCAGAGCCAGCCCCAGCCAGAGTTCGTTGTCGCCCCGAATCGCCGCTGCCACCTGCCCCAAGGGCTTCGGCTGAGCCTCATCCAGGCAGTCAAAGGCTTGCAGGACGGCCATCAGATCTAGAAACTCCTGCCAGTAGCGCTGCGTATGCTGATCCAGCTTTTGCCGTCGGCTCGCCAGCTCGGTCTGCATCCGCTCAATCCGGTGCTGGCGCTTGAGAAACTGCGAGGGCTCGCCAATTTGATGCAGCGGATGCGACTGGAGTTGGGCTTCAACAGCGGCCACGCGCCCCTGCTGATCGCGCACTTCTGGCGCAACGATTTCAGGCGTAATGTCAGGAATCAGGCGGGCAATTGCTCCTGAAACTTCGTCGCCTTTGCGGACAGAACCTGGCTTGGGCAGCAGATCAACCGGCGGCGTCAGCTGATCAGCCTGCGCCAAACGCGGGAATTCGGCATGCAGCCCTGCCACATCGCTCACCGCCACCACATACCAGCGGTTATCTTTGCCCAGGCAAACCAGATAGGGAAACTTGCCAGCCCCAGGCAGCTTCAGCACCAGCGTTGCGCTCAGCGGCTCGGCCACCGGAATATGCTTGCCCTTGAGGCTGAGGACTGTGCCCGCCACCGCAAACGAGAGCGCCGAGGCCAGATGGTGTGACTCCAGCTCATAAGCCTGCTGGTGCAGAGTTTTCAGCAGCCTGCGCTCTTCTTTCAGCCGTTCGTTCAGCTTTTCGTAGCTGGCGATCAGGGCTGGATCAACGCCAGCCTGCTGCTGCTGCTGCGCGATCGCGGCAGTCAGGTCATTAATGGCCTGCTGCTGCGGACGCAGATAGAGCGTAGAGAGGTAGTTGCCAAAGCTGCGCTCTATCAGCTGCTGGGCTTGCTCAATCCCGTGCGTTTGTAGCAGGTTTAGCACCATGCCGTAGCTGGGCGAAAACTGGCTGACCAGCGGATCGGCTTTGGAAGTGGCGAGATAGACGGCCTCAGAAATGCCCTCAAACGGCGTCTGCACCGTCACCACATGGCCGCGCTGATCCATGCCGCGTCGTCCGGCGCGTCCGGCCATTTGCAGAAACTCAGAGGCGTTGAGCAGCCGATGCCCCCGGTCGGTGCGCTTCGAGAGGCTGGAAATCACCGTGGTGCGGGCGGGCATGTTGATGCCTGCTGCTAGCGTCTCGGTAGCAAAGACAATTTTGATCAAGCCCTGCTGAAACAGCTCCTCGATTAAGCCTTTCCAGGCTGGCAGCACGCCCGCATGGTGCGAGGCAATGCCGCGATAGAGCGATTCGATATAGCCGCTGCGTCCGGCGTCCGGGTTGCGCTCCAAAAAGTCGTCAATTTGGGTTCTCAGCGTTTGGGCTTCGGCCTCACTCACCAGCGAGGCGCTGGCCAGCTCGTTGACGGCCTTATCGCAGCCGCGTCGGCTAAAGATGAAGTAGATCGCGGGCAGCATGTCGCGCTGCTGGAGCTGACTGGCGACGAAGCCAATGCTGGGCGCTTCCTGACGGCCTCGCTGCTTGCCGCCCTTGGGCTTGAGACTGGGATTAATGCCCTTGCCGGTGACGTTGAGCAGCGGAAACAGCCCCTTCGGGTTGCAGAAATGGAAGTCGAGCGGCACAGGCCGAAAGTCAGAATAGATTAGCTCGGTTGCGCCATGCACTTCGCCAATCCAGTCGGTGAGCTGGTCGCTGTTGGCAATGGTGGCGGAGAGGGCAACGAGCTGGACGCCGGGGGGGCAGTAAATAATTGACTCTTCCCAGACGGTGCCGCGCTGGCGGTCGTTCATGTAGTGGCATTCATCTAGCACCACTGCCTCTACGTCTAGCATGGCGCTGCCCACCTGGCCAATCGGCGTGCCGTAGAGCATGTTGCGGAAGATTTCGGTGGTCATCACCAGGATCGGCGCTTCCCGCTGCAAGGATAGGTCGCCCGTTAGCAGCCCAACCCGCTCTGCGCCAAACTCTTGGCGGAAGTCGCGCAGCTTTTGGTTGGAGAGGGCTTTGAGCGGCGTGGTGTAGAAGACGCGCTTGCCATGCGCCAACGCCCGATGGATTGCATATTCACCAATTAGCGTCTTGCCTGACCCGGTTGGCGCACAGACCACCACCGATTTATCTGCGTCCAGCGCGTCAATGGCTTCATATTGGAAGTCATCAAGTTCAAACGGAAACAGCTGCTTCAGGTCTAATCGAGATGGGGAGGGCAGATTCACGAGGGGCAATGGCTGATGTGACAATTACTCCCAATCATACTCTGCCGCTGAATAAGCGGGGCAGTTTTGAGCTGGCTGGGGCTTTAGACCGCCTTCCCAGTCGCCAGCTTAGCCTCAGCCCGACGCTGCAACAGCGCCATCACCGAAGCTTTTTCCAGCAGTCCCACCAGCTCGCCGTTGGGACTTAGCACGACTAGCTCTGGCTGTTGCTCCAAGCGTGACACAACTTCCAGCAGCGATTCGGTCGCTGGAATAGTCGCAGTCTCGCTTTTGGGCTGCATCAGGTCGCGGACGGTCACGTTCCACCAGTCGTTGGTGGAAACGGCGTTCATGGCATCGACGCTGATTTCACCAATCCATTGACCGGCAGCATCCACCACAAAATATTTGCGCCAGTTCGCTGGGTTGCCAATAATGTGATGGTTGGCAAATTCCCGCAGCGAAATATCGGCAGCCACAACCGGGCTATTGGGCACGATCGCATCGCTGGCATTGAGGCCGTTGAGCTGTTCTTGCATCGAAGCCGCCTGCCTATAGCGTCCAGCGTTTTGCAGCAGGAACCAGCCCACCAGCAGCGTCCAGATATTGCCAACTGGACTGATATTTAAAGCGCCCAGCAGACCCAGGCTAATCCCAATCCAGCCCAGCACTTGACCCGCACGGCTGGCAAAGGCAATGCCGCGATAAGGCTTGCCGGTAATCTTCCAGACAATTGCCTTCAAAACGTTGCCGCCATCTAGCGGCAGTCCCGGCAGCATGTTAAACAGCGCCAGCGCCAAGTTAATTGCCGCCAGCAGCCCCAGCATGGCCGCGATTGCTCCAGAAGCGCCCGTCAAGAGTCGAACCGCCGTTAGCGCGACAAACAGGGCAAGGCTGACCAGCGGCCCTGCGATGGCCACCCAAAATGCGCCTGCGGGCGTTTTAGACTCTTCGCCCAAGCTGGCCAAGCCGCCAAAAATAAACAGCGTAATTGAATTGACCGCAATGCCCTGCCGCTGCGCCACTAGGCTATGCCCCAGCTCATGCGCCAGCACTGAAGCAAACAGCAGCAAGGCTGAAATCAAGCCTAGCGGCCAGCTGCCAAACTGTTGGCCGTAGTCCCAGGTGATCAGCGCCAGGATTAAGAACCAAGAAAAGTTAACGTAAAACGGAATGCCAAATAAAGCACCAATCCGAAAATTGCCATTCTTGCTATTCATGCGCTCTGCCTCCCTGGCCGCAGGCCAAAATCTTTGAGTAGTTTTTGAGCAGTTTTAAGTGCGTTAAATCGGTGTTTATCATGTTTCTGGCTTTCATGTTCTGATCGTAACGGAATATGAACTTCGCCAAACCGTCGAAAAGGCAGAGATAACCGTCCTTGTGGGTAGGCTGAGCCTGCCGCTAAATTTACGGATAAGCCGCCTCAGCTTCACTCCGAAAATCCGTATGTTTTCGATGTAGATCTCAGTAGATTCCAGGCAAAGTATGGGGCATTGAGGGCGCGACCCAAGCGCCAGCCCGCAAATTAGTTCTTCATCCATCCAGAATACCAACTATGTTTCACCCCACTCATCTGCTTGTAGCTCGCTCCCGCCAAACCCCAGTTCAGCTGATTGCTTCTGAGCAAGGCTACAAGGTGCTGACTGAGATTGAATCTCAGCAAGGGCGGGAGCCTGCATTTGAACTGCGCTCGAAGCAAGGCTTTTTCTGTCAGGGTATCCCGGTCGTAGGCTATAGCCTCCAGCCAATCAGTCTAGAGCAAGATGCAAGCCGCAATCTCTCAGAGAATGCCGCTGTCTCGGCTTAGTAGATTTGCCCTTCGGCTGCGCTCAGGGCATGCTCAGGGCAGGGCATTTGCCAGCCAAGCAACGCTAGCTGAGCGCAGCCGAAGCTAGATCTGCGCTGTCAGACTACAGTAGAGACTGTACTGCTTCAGCCTGCGCCACCATGTCTCAGCTCTCGTCTCAGCCCTTGTCTCAGCCCTTCACCTACCCCACCAGCCCGCAAGTCAACCAAACTGACGACTACCACGGCAAAACCATCGCCGATCCCTATCGCTGGCTTGAAGATCCGCAGTCTGCCGAGACGCAAGCCTGGATTGAGGCGCAGAACCAGGTGACGTTTAGCTTTCTCAAGGGCAGCGCCATTCGAGCTGATCTGGAGCAGCGGCTGACGCAGCTTTGGAACTACGAAAAGTTTGGGATGCCGTTTAAGCAGGCCGATCGCTACTTTTATTTCAAAAATGATGGCCTGCAAAACCAAAGCGTGCTCTATACGCTGCTTGATCTAGAGGCTGAGCCGCGCGTTCTGCTCGACCCCAACCAGCTCTCAGAGGACGGTACGGTGGCGCTCTCTGGGCTATCCATTAGCGAAGACGGCAGGCTGATGGCTTATGGCCTCTCAGCCTCTGGCTCTGACTGGCAGGAATGGCGGGTGCGCGACGTGGAAACCGGCCAAGATCTTGAAGATCACCTGAAGTGGATCAAGTTTTCTGGGGCGAGCTGGACGCATGATGGCGCGGGCTTTTTCTATTCGCGCTACGACGAACCCACGGCCAACGCCCAGCTCGAAGAAGCCAACTACTACCAAAAGCTGTACTATCACCGACTCGGCACAGCCCAAGCTGAAGATAGGCTAATCTACGAGCGCCCAGACCAGAAGGAATGGGGCTTTGGCGGTGGCGTCACGGAAGACGGCCAATATTTGATTATTTCGGTCTGGCTAGGCACTGACCCGAAAAATCTGCTGTTTTACAAAGACCTCAGCCAGCCAGATAGTCCCGTCGTCGAGCTGATCAGTAGCTTTGAGGCCAGCTACAGCCTGATTGACAATGACGGCAGCATTTTCTGGCTCCAGACTGACTGGGAAGCGCCGCGTAGCCGCGTGATTGCCATAGATATTCACAACCCTGAGCGGTCGCAGTGGCGTGAAATTATTCCCCAGACTGCTGAAACTCTGGAAGGCGTAGGGCTGCTGAACAATCAGTTTGTGGCTTCGTATCTTAAAGATGCTCATACGCAGGTGAAGATTTTTGATCTAGAGGGCAGCTTGGTGCGCGAAGTGGAGCTGCCGGGAGTCGGGTCGGCGGGCGGCTTCGGCGGCAAGCGCGACGACACCGATACTTTTTACAGCTTCACAAGCTACACCCAGCCCAACAGCATCTACCGCTACAACATGCAGACGGGCGAGAGCAGCCTATTTCGCCAGCCCAGCCTCGACTTTAGCCCCGACGACTACGAAACCCGCCAGATTTTTTACAGCAGCAAAGACGGCACGCAGATTCCGATGTTCATCAGCCATAAGAAAGGGCTGAAGCTAGACGGCCAAAACCCGACGATTCTCTATGGCTACGGCGGCTTCAACATCTCGCTAACGCCTTCCTTCTCGCCCAGCACGATTGTCTGGATGGAGCTGGGCGGCGTTTACGCAGTGCCGAATCTGCGCGGCGGCGGCGAATATGGCGAAGAATGGCATCAGGCCGGGATGAAGCTGAACAAGCAAAACGTGTTTGATGACTTTATTGCGGCAGCAGAATGGCTGATTGCCCAGGAATATACCGCTAGCGCCAAGCTGGCGATTTCGGGCGGCAGCAACGGCGGCTTGCTGGTGGGAGCCTGCATGACCCAGCGGCCTGAGCTATTTGCGGCGGCGCTCCCCGCAGTGGGCGTGCTGGATATGCTGCGCTTCCACCAGTTCACGATTGGCTGGGCCTGGTGTTCTGAATATGGCTCAGCTGAGAATGCCGCCGAATTTGAAGCGCTCTATGCCTATTCGCCGCTGCACAACCTCAAGCCCGGAACGGCCTATCCGGCGACGCTAATTACCACGGCAGACCATGATGATCGGGTGGTGCCTGCCCACAGCTTCAAGTTTGCGGCGGCGCTCCAGGCAGCTCATGCGGGCGACCAGCCGGTGCTGATTCGGATTGAAACCAAAGCAGGGCACGGAGCCGGGAAGCCGACGACTAAGGTGATTGAAGAGCTAGCCGACCGGTTTGCCTTCTTGCTGAAGGTGCTGCAAGGGGCATAACCCCTCTGAGCAAAAATTCAGCGTTGGAGCGTGATCCAAACCTGATTTTCTCTGCTAAAAGATTAGTAAAGCGAACGCTACATACAGAAATCGGCAGAAATTGACTGCTGATCGGAAAAAATTTATCTGTTTGCAGAAAAATAAAATTGCGCTAGATGTAGAGTAGCTTGATGAATTGATAGCCAGCATTACGCTATACCTAGAAATATCCGCTATTTGACGAAACGCCAAGATCCGCTTGCCCTCTAGCGTCCTGGCAATTTTCGGGTCAGAATAAATATTAGTAAAAGATAATTCAGGTGATTTCTAGATCGGCTGACTGTGACCAATGAGCCGAAGCATGGCTTGCCAGAGCGATGCAAAACGCAACTTGCAGCAGTCAGATCAGGTCTTGATGAGAAAGGCTAGGCTCGATTGCCAGATCGAGCCATTGCCCGGTTTACCTGAGGTCGTCTACGACAAACACAAAGCTAAGCGAGGAATCTATGAAATCGCTGTTTAATCACTCTGCCTTTGCTGAGCCAAGCTCAGGACTACCTCCGAAACTGACGCCATTTAATGTGCTGTCTCAAAAATTGTCAAGGGCTACGCTGAAGAGTCTCTTGGGCGCAACTGTGTTCATGAGCGTGTTGGGCATGGCCTCTGCGGCTCATGCCTATCTGCGGCTGGGTTCTTCTGGGAGCGCTGTGGCCGAAGTGCAGGCTGCGCTGGGAATTTCGGCAGATGGCCTCTTTGGCTGTGAGACTAAGCAGGCTGTGATTGACTTTCAGCATCGCGCCGGGATTGCAGTCGATGGCGTTGTCGGCTCGCAGACTTTGCATGCGCTGTTTGGGGTAAATGTGATCGGCTGCGGGTCTGACTGCGGATCGGGTGGCGGCGGAGTGCCGCCCGGAGGAACGCTAGTTGGAACGCCGATTCCCAATAATATCCTGGAGCCAGGAATCAGGCCGCCTTCTAGCGTGTTGCCGCCAGCGGTGACTGGGCCTTATGTGGTGGTAATCCCCGGCGCAGATAGCGCCAGACTGGCGGCTATTCAGCAAATTGTGCCGAACTCGGTAATTGACGGTGCGCCGCAAGGCACGTTTATTAATGCAGGCGGCTACCCAAACTACGCCAGCGCTCGCGAAGTGGCCGGACGACTGAAAGGATTCGGGTTTGATGCGCGGGTAGACTACTTCCAGCGCTATGAGGCCGCAGATTCTGAGGAGACTCGCAGACCCGATCTGTCTCGGCCAGGGCTATCCTCCACGACGACAGACTACACGCCGCTGCGGTAAGCCTAGACTGATGGCGGCTCCAGAGGCGCTGAGGCAGTTTGCGAAACACCTTCAGATCCCCCTTTTCTTACTTGCCGCAGGCGCTAATCCCCTACCCTTCGGCAAGGCTTTGCCTATAAAAAGGAGGACTCCAAACCATTTCTGACTCCGGTTCCCCCTTTTTCAAGGGGGCTAGGGGGATCGGCTTCTCTGTCCATCGTA
Organism: Synechococcales cyanobacterium PMM_0073; assembly: GCA_949127695.1. Classification (GTDB taxonomy): domain Bacteria; phylum Cyanobacteriota; class Cyanobacteriia; order Elainellales; family Elainellaceae; genus Elainella. Next base: position 1,747 of record CASBQH010000051.1, on the reverse strand, counting down.
GGACAAAGGCTTAGAGAACAATCGCTCTCCAAGCCTTCGAGTTTGTCACCTAGTTCTCTCGCCCGACTTCGCGTTAAATATCCAGATCGGTTAGATTCAGCTTTGGCCCGTAGGTTTCGATGAACTCGCGGCGCGGCGCGACTCGGTCGCCCATTAGCACCGTAAAGATTCGGTCAGCCTCTGCCGCATCTTCAATTTCCACCCGCTTCAGCGTCCGGGTTTCAGGGTTCATGGTGGTTTCCCAGAGCTGCACGGGCATCATTTCACCCAGACCTTTGAAGCGCTGAATGTCATATTTGGCGTTGTCGGGGAAGCTGGCAATAATCTGGTTGCGCTCGCGGTCGCTGTAGCAATATTGCGCCGTCCGCCCCCGCTCTACCTTATAGAGCGGCGAGCAGGCAATATAGACATAGCCTTCATCCACCATCTGCCGCTGATAGCGATAGAAGAAGGTGAGCAGCAGCGTGCGGATATGCGCCCCGTCCACATCTGCGTCGGTCATGATGATGATCCGGTGGTAGCGCAGCTGCGAGGGGTTGAACTCCTCGCCCTTAATGCCCAAGCCCAGCGCCGTAATCAGCGCCTGAATCTCGGTGTTTTTGTAGATTTTGGAGTCGTCGGTTTTTTCAATGTTGAGGATCTTGCCCCGCAGCGGCAAAATCGCCTGGAAGCGACGGTCGCGCCCCTGCTTGGCCGAACCGCCCGCCGAATCGCCTTCTACAATGAAAATCTCGGACTCCGCCGGATCGCGGGAGCTACAGTCGGCCAGCTTGCCGGGTAGGGTGGAAGACTCCAACACCGACTTGCGCCGCACCAGATCCCGCGCCCGTCTAGCGGCTTCAGCGGCGTTGAATGCCTGGATTGCTTTTTCCAACACCGAATCGGCCACTGCCGGACGGAAATCGAGATATTCAGTCAGCACCTCGCCCACCAGCGAATCAACGATGCCGCGTACTTCGGTATTGCCCAGCTTGGTTTTGGTCTGGCCTTCAAATTCAGGGTCAGGCACTTTCACCGAAATCACAGCGGTCAAGCCTTCGCGGATGTTTTCTCCGGCCAGATTCGAGTCGCCTTCTTTCAGCTTGTTGCGCTTGCGGGCGAAGTTGTTCATCGTCCGCGTTAGCACCGCCTTCAGCCCTTCTAGGTGCGTGCCGCCGTCAATGGTGCGAATGTTGTTGGCAAAGCCCAGCAGATTGTCGGTGTAGGCATCAGAGCACCACTGGAGGGCGACTTCCACCTGCACGTTGCTGCGCTCGCCCTTGATATAGATGATCTCCTCATGAATCGCCTGCTTTTCGCGGTTCATGTACTCGACATATTCCTTAATGCCGCCCTCGTAGTAGTAGGTTTCGACATGCGGCTGCTGGTCGGGCAGCGACTCAATTCGGTTGTCGGTAAAGGTCATGCGGACGCCGCCGTTTAGGTAGGCAAGCTCCCGCAGTCGGCCTGCTAGGGTGCTGTAGTCAAACTCAATGCCGGTGGTGAAAATGGTAGTATCGGGCAGGAACGTCACCGCAGTGCCGGTGCGCTCACCTGGGCTTGGCTTGGCCTGTAGCTCGCCTTGAGGCGCGCCTCGTAGGTAGCGCTGCGTAAATTCTTGTTGGTCACGCCAAACGTTGACTTCTACAGTTTCTGAGAGCGCGTTCACTACCGAGACGCCGACGCCATGCAGCCCGCCTGAAACCTTATAGCCGCCGCCGCCAAACTTGCCGCCCGCGCCCAGCACCGTCATCACGGTTTCTAGGGC
>CASBQH010000050.1 GCA_949127695.1 Synechococcales cyanobacterium PMM_0073 | reverse complement strand
TGGACTGGCGGCGGCTCCCGGCAGAGCTGTTGCCATTGCCTGGGTGCTAGAGCGCGAAGCGGACTGGGCGACGGCGCTTGAGGGGATGCCAGCGGGGGCAATTTTGGTGACTGCCGCACTCACCCCTGAGCAGATTATCCGGCTGCGGCAGGTGGGCGGTTTTGTGACTGAACAGGGCGGCATCACCAGCCATGCGGCGATCTTGGCTCGCGAGCTGAGAATTCCAGCAGTGGTGGGAGTTGAGCAGGCCAGACAGCAGATTAAAACGGGTGACTGGCTGGCGATTGACGGTGAACAGGGCGAACTGTACCGCAGCAGTTTGCCGTTTGTGGAGCTGCCGTCACACTGGCTAGCTGAAGGGCAGAGTCACAGGCAGAGTCACGGGCAGAGTCACATGCAGGTTCCAAGTCTTCAGGCAGGTGGTGCAGCTGAGCGGGCTTGGCCTGATCCTGACTTAAAGCAGCCCCAGCTTTGGCTTAGCCTCAGCCAGCTCGACCATTTGGCTGAAGCCGCCGCTGCGCCAGTCAGCGGCGTAGGGCTGCTGCGCTCCGAGCTGATGCTGCTGGATCTGTTTGGCCAGCAGCATCCAGAAGTCTGGCTGCGCCAACAGCCTGCGAGCCGGGTAGTGGCGCAAATTGCGGCACGGATTCGGCAGTTTGCGGCGGCTTTTGCACCTCGGCCTTTGTTCTATCGCGCCTTAGATATTCAGGCAGAGCCGGGTCAAGCAGAGTTTGGCCGCCAGCTGCCGCAGTCGATGGGGCTACGCGGCGCTTTGAGGATGCAGCTCCACCCAGACTTGCTGCAAATTGAGCTGGCGGCGCTGCGGCAGGTGCAGCAAGACTACGAGAACCTGGCGCTGCTGCTGCCGTTTGTCCGCACGGTGGAAGAGTTTAGCTTCTGTCGGCAGCAGGTGGAGCAGGCGGGCTTGCTGCGGCCTGGGTTTCAGCTTTGGATGATGGCCGAGGTGCCGTCGGTGCTGTTTCTGCTGCCCGACTATCAGGCGGCAGGGCTGCAAGGCATCGCGATTGGCGTCAATGACCTGACGCAGCTGCTGCTGGGGGTAGATCGCGATCAGCCGCAGATGTCGGCACTGTTCAATCCAGGCCATCCAGCGGTACTGCGGGCGCTCCAGCATTTAATTCAGCAGGCCAAGGCGCTGAAGCTGCCCTGCTCGATCTGCGGTCAGTCATTCCGGCAGCAGCCCGCTCTGCTCCAAGCCTTGCTTGATTGGCAGATCACAGCAGTTTCAGTTGATCTGAGCGAGGTGGGCTGGGTGGCTGAGGCAATGCGGCGGGCGGCGGAGCAGACTCGCTAGGCGGCTTTTGAAAGATCATCAGGTGCTGCTGGCTCAGCAGGCTTTTGGTGGCCTGCCAGCTGAGTCCTACGGCCTGCATCTCGCGCCGCACCTGCCGCTGGGTCATTTTATGCAGACCCTTGATCAAAATCAGCGGATTTTCGCCCCGATATTCCAGCAGCGCCACTCGCCCCCCGGGCTTCAGCGCCTGCACAATCGCCTGCATCATTTCATAGGGGTAGGCAAACTCGTGGTAGGCATCTACCATCAGCGCCAGATCGATACTGTTGGCTTCTAAATGCGGGTCGGTTTCGCTACCCAAAACTGGCTCCACGTTATTGGCCTGATAGTCCTGCCGCAAAAAAGTCAGAATATCGATCATCTCTGGTTGCAGATCTACCGCAAAGACTTTGCCCTCTGGCAGCAAGGGGCTAATCCGAAAGCTGAAATAGCCTGTCCCCGCCCCAATATCGGCCACAATATCCGTCGGACGCAGATCCAGTGCGGCAATTGCAGCAGATGGCTGTTCTTCTTGGCCACGGCTATTGCGCTCTAGCCAGCCTGCGCCCTGATGCCCCATCACCTGAGCGATTTCGCGCCCCAGGTAAAACTTGCCAATGCCGTCTGGGTGATGCTGGGCGTGCTGCTCGTAGGGCGAATCGGCCAGCGCTGGATTGGCAGAGACGGCCAGCGCAGACTGACAGCCCGTGAGGCAAAACAGAATCAGGCTGAACAGGATGAACCAAGGCTGAAGCATCGTTGACCTAGATAGATTTACTGGCTGGCTGGCCTCAACCGTCAGTTCAATTCACGCATTCAGATGCAGCTGATCGACTAGCGTTTCTAGATTAGCAGGATGAACGCTCCCTTCATCCATCCCGCCAGTTTAGAGCGCTAGCGCCTTTTAGGCCATTAGTGGGTCATTGAAGCATCGATTGGGCTGGAGGAAATGCCCAGCTTCTCCGCAACCTGATTGGCGAGCTGACAGCCTAGCCAGACCCCGCCGCGCCGCCCCAAATCTTGAGGATTGGCGGGAATGCCAAACTCACCGTCCGGATCAGCACCCTTCACCGTCACACCATCAAACTGCCAATGCACCCCCAGAAACACCCGGCTGATTGAGTTGTCAGTAATGGCACTCCAGAGACTCGAATACTTGCGGGGCAGCTTGGGTCTGGGCATGTCGTTGCGCGGATCTTTGTTGCGCCCGTTGTACTCGTCTGAGACAAAGCAGAACCCCACATTGTCTAGACCTTCTGGTGTAAAGCTGGCTAGCCCCTTATGCACCAGGAAGGTACGCAGCAGCTGAAAAGCCGACGCGCCAAACGTAGCATGTCCCGATGGATAGGCCGGAAAGTCTGGGGTGAGGTTAACGCCTGCGCGGTTGGTATCTGGCCGACCCAGCGGCAACCATCCCAGCTCAGGGGGAACCAGCGAACCTAGCCCGTAGGGAATGCCCAGCACCGGACGCCACATCATGTGATTCGCCGAATACTTGTAATACCAGGCGTCAATTCCCGCATCGGCCATCGCCAAGCTGACTGCGGCAATAATTTGCAGCTCCTCTTGTTCGTTCAGTCCACCGGGTTGCCCAGCCTCAATTTCATCCAGCACGGCCAACACCACCTGCACATAGAGCCGGGGCGGAGTGCCGAGTTCGGGCGGGCCGTCATAGCCCCAATAGATGCCAGTCACCTCTTCCTCCCCCTTACGGCGGCGGTCTTGCGACGCGCCTTTGTTCTGCACCTCCTGGAAATCGGTGGCGAAATGGGCAGTGGGCTCAACGGTGACAGGGCCGGTTCGGCCTGGAGGTGGGGCAAAATTCATCACGCGATCTGGCGTCACCAGCCGCTTGGCCTTGCCCCATTCTGAACCGGCGAAGCTCTGTCCAGGCTCATTGGGCGGACGATTATGCGTGTAGGGGCCACCCGGCGTATAGGTCATTGCCCGACCCAGCTGGCGGTCATTAATGCCCAGCAGATGCACAGCATCGCCGACCATCCGCCCATAGCTCTCTGAGGCGGCCATTTGGGACAGTGAGGCTTTAAATAAACGCACCCAAAAATCCCAGGCCATGTTGAGTGCGGCAGACTGAGCCGGATAGCGGTGCAGCAGCAGTTCGTGACAGGCTGCTGCGCCTGCCACGTTAGCATCGAGCGGCTGAGCGGGTGCAGCCAGTGAAAGCGGCAGCAGCGGAGAGACTCCGGCGGCCTGCGACAGCACATAGCCGTCATGCAATGCACCCAGCGCCATGCCCAGCGCTCGCGCCGTTAAGAATGGCCCACGCTGGTCGCCAGGTCCAAAGGTTGGTGTGTGATCACGACGCACGCATTCAAGCGCAGCATCTACCCAAAAACGCATCTGTTTTGAAGCAGCAGACATAATAAATTTCCTTCTTGTAATTAAGTTAAGTTGCTCTGTTGGAGCGGTTCGTGCAACAACATATTTCAAGATTAGGAAGTAAGTCATGGCTTTGTCAGTACCCCCAAGAGTACTAACTTGCGCCTCACCATCTGCGTTCGCGCTGCGTTCGCGCTGCATTCGCGCTGCGTTCAGAATATCGGTGATTCAACAGCGCAATTCAAACCTGCTCCAAGATCAAATTCAGCCGCACAATCAATGCACCGCTGGGCATCAGCTGACATAATCGCGCCTTTAACCTAGTTTTGCTGAACGATCGGCAGCCGAAGCATAAGCATAGCTAATCAAAAGCTTTGAAGATTGGAATTTTACAAAACCCAACTCTTAGGACAGAATCAAATGTAACGAAGTATAAATAACTGAAGCCAATGCAAAAACCTTTAAGAGAGCAAACAGGCCATTGGTTGGATATATTGTACAGCGGCGGCGTCATTCGTATATTAGAAGCCATTCAAGATCTGATCGTCATTTCACTTTGCGTTGGGCTATTTAGCTTTATGTTGATGCAGCTGCGTGAAATGGTGCTGTCTCTCTTGCCGCCCTTAGAGATGCAAAATGTGACTTCTGATATTTTATTTTTGCTGATTCTGGTCGAACTGTTTCGCCTGCTGGTGATTTATCTCCAGGAACATCGCGTTTCAATTGGGGTGGCAGTCGAAGTTTCAATTGTCTCTGTGCTGCGAGAGGTGATTGTGCGCGGCGTTCTAGAAACGCCCTGGCCACAAGTTTTAGCCACCTGCTCTTTTCTGCTTGTGCTGTCGGTCTTGCTGGTTGTGCGGGTTTGGATGCCGCCGACTTTTGACGGGATTGATCCAGAGGAGAAAGTTTCGCGTCGCCATCACGCTCGCTACCCGGCTGAATCTGCTGTGCAGCACAGCTCACCCATTGCCACAATTTTTGAGCGTGCTGAACGCTGATGCGGCAGCAGAGACCAGCGGCTAGCCAGTTGCATTGCGCTTAGACAGGCTTCACGGCAGAATGTGAGGGCTGTCTGTTCATTTCTGCCGCCGTGACGTTACCTGGCTTCGACTTCAATCAGCTCCAGTCTCAGCTGCAAGCGCATTTAGAACGTCGCTTGGGAGAAGCTTGCGAACTATCGCTCTTGGCACATGGCGAGGCGAATCTGATTTTTCGACTGGGGACAGATCGGCTGGTGCGGGTGGCGGTAAACACGCCCAATCAGCGATTTGGGGGTGAGTTTAGCCGCCTGACGCAGTTTGAACAAACAGTTCTCACCTATTTACACGGCACTGGCATTGGGCATGAGCTAGAGCTAGCTCAGACTGTTCCATCAGATGATTTTACTTATACCTACTTAATTACTAACTATTTGCCTGGTATTTCACTTGACTATAGCCGAGAGCATCTTCAAGCCTGTGCCGAAACTTTAGCCTATCTGCATAGCCTGCCGCGCTTGGGCTACGTAATTGAACCGCTGAAGGCTGAGCTGGCCTGGGTATCACAGCCGCTGAGCTTGTTTTATCAAGAAGCGCAAGACTACGCGCAGCCTTATTTAGCCTCGACAGCAGCCGAGCCTGAAATTCTGGCCATGCTGCGAAGTTTGCTCGCCAAAGCTGAAGCGCGTTTGGTGGCCGAACAAGATTTGCTCAATTACCCCCATACCTGTCTGGTGCATAGCGACCATACCTACGAGAACTGGGTGATTAACTCACAGCGAGCCTATCTAATCGACTGGGAATGGGCTGAGTTAGGTTCACCTGCGGGCGACTTGGGGCATTTTCTGTCGCCTGTCACGATCTGTCGGCGGCAGGGCTATCAGCTTCCGGCCAGTGATCGGGCGTTTTTTCTAGAGCATTACTATGGGGCGCTTGCCGATCAGGAGTTGGCCGAGACAATTTGCCATCACTTCGCCGCATTTGGGGCATTTCCGGCGGTGCGTTCGCTCTGCTGGACAGCAGGCTATTGGGTGACAGCCAATCTCTGGTATGCCGAGATTACAGCCAGCGACAGCGCCACCCGCAGGCTCCAGCGATTCCGAGAAAGCCGCGAGCAGTTCCCCATGCTCTGGCAGGCGGTGATGGACTGGCTGGAAGCCGACGACAATTTCAATATTTAGCAGGCATCTAGAGCATATAGCGAACTTGCAGCAGCAACTCTGCAACCTCTTTGAGCACGAACATTTCTGCTGAATACAGCGACCTGCGTTTTGCCCCTCAGCCCGGTAAAATAGCTGGTAAACCCGCTTTGAGAGTGACTCACCGTGCCCCAACCCGAAGCTTTACGAAATCTGCTCAATGCCGTAGCGCTGGGACTCGTCAGCCCAGAAACAGCGGTTGATCAGCTGAAGCATTTTGACTATGAGCCGGTTTCTGACTTTGCTAAGCTGGATCATCACCGCTCGCTTCGTACCGGCTTTCCAGAAGTGATCTGGGGACAGGACAAAACTGTAGATCAGATCACCCAGATTTTTAAGGCGCTGCGGCAGCATAACTCAGTCGTGATGGCCACTCGAATTGCCCCAGCCGTCTACAGTCAGCTCTTGGCCGAAATTCCAGAGCTGCGCTACTACGAAGCCGCCCGAATCTGCGCCATTGCCCCCGCCGAGCTAACGCCAAGCCACGCCGGACTAATTACGCTGCTCTCCGCTGGCACTGCCGACCTGCCCGTAGCCGAAGAAGCCGCCGTCACTGCCGAACTCTGCGGCTTTCGGGTGAAGCGGCTCTGGGATGTGGGAGTGGCTGGCATCCATCGGCTGCTGAACAACCGCCAGGTGATCTATGACGCCAACGTGCTGATTGTGGTGGCGGGCATGGAAGGCGCATTGCCCAGCGTGGTGGCGGGGCTAGCCGACTGTCCGGTGATTGCCGTCCCCACCAGCGTTGGCTATGGCGCTAGTTTCGGCGGCTTGGCTCCGCTGCTGACCATGCTCAACTCCTGCGCGGCAGGGATTGGCGTCGTCAATATTGACAACGGGTTTGGGGCGGCGGTGCTGGCTGGCCAAATTTTACGAGCGGCTCAGAAGTTAAGCCAGCCAGCTCAGCGGGAAAATTAAAAGATGTGAGTACCGGCAATTCAGGTCAGCCCAAAGCGAATTTATTAGCGAGTTATTCCCCATGTCTAGTCCCTGCCATATCCTGATTGAAGGCAACCCGGCGATCATCTACGCCAGCCGCAACGGTGCGCCCAACCAAGTGCTGCCGACGCTGAAGCGATTTCTTGATACCTTCTGGCAAGAGCGCGATATTTCTGGAGCCGCTTTAGATACGCCCGAATGTTTGCTGGCTCAGACCGTCGTGCGGTTTGGCTTCGAGATCTGCGAAGACGACTATTCTAATTTGCGCGTCGGGGTGCAGTATCACCCCGATGTGGACTATCTGTACTGGGTCAGAGCCAGTCGCCAGGTTGAAGTTTGGGTGCCAGAACCCAGCTATCGCCAAACGCCGCAGCTCGGGCTACAAGCCTGCCGTCAGCTCGTGCTAGATGCGCTGCCCTCGGCTTAAGATGGCTTAGGCATAGTCTGGAACTTTCTGGCGGCTCCCTAGTCAAAACAGGTAGGCGCAAATGCTGAATCTGCGGCCTCACCCTAGATTTTGGAGCAAGCAAATGATTTCACGATCCTGGCAGTCTGGCACTGCCCTCAGTTTGACCTTCGCAGTGGCTGCCTCGCTGCTGGTGCCGATTGGTCTGGTGCAGTCGGCCTCAGCCCAGGTGTTTCCGCCCGCTTGGCGCAACGGCACTTCCCGCCCAGATCCGAACTATCAGTCTCGTTCAATTCTGCCTGCGGGTACGGTGATTCCCACCCGCTACGAGAAAGAAAAAATTCTGGTGACGCCCACCGAAACCGCTAAAATCACGCTGACGGTCGATCGCGATATCCGCTCAGCCAGCGGTGCAGTGATTATTCCAGCCGACAGCGAAATTACCGGTGAGCTGCGCCCTAGCGGCGACGGCACGCAGTTTGTTGCCGACGAGCTGGTGCTGGCCAATGGCGACCGCTATGATATTGAGGCCAGCTCAGATCTGATCACGCGCCGCGAAACCATCAGCAAAAACTCTGACCCGCGCTGGTTTGAGGGCATTGCCATTGGAGCGGTGGCGGCTTCGGTGCTGGGTGAAGTGTTTGGCAAAATTCAGCTCTGGCAGGTGCTGGGCGGCGCAGGCGTGGGCGCACTCGGCTCACTCTTGATCCGCAATCGCGACCAGGTTGAGGTGATTGTGGTCGATCCAGCCACCGATCTAGATTTACTGCTGGATGCTGATTTTGTCCGCAACCCCAACGCGATTTAACAAAATCATTCAACAAAGTCTATGAGCAGGCTTTCTCAGCTTGGGCTGGCTGGGGCGATTGGCCTCTTGCTGGTGGTAATTTTGGGCTGGCTGATCCAAGGGCGACTGGCTACGCCCCAGCTCTTGAGCGATCCGTTTTTGCAGGCTCCCACGCCCAGCTCAGTGCAGGTGGTTTGGTTTACCGAGTTTGCGGGCAGGCAGCATTGGGTGGAATATGGCGATGGCCTCACGCAGCGAGCCTCCAGCGCTCAGCTCAGCCGAATGCGGGAAGACCAGGATTCGCACTGGCAGAACCAAAGCCCCGAACGCTCCCGGTTTCAGCAGCCGGTTCAGCAGCCGGTTCAGCAGCCGGTTCAGCG
>CASBQH010000049.1 GCA_949127695.1 Synechococcales cyanobacterium PMM_0073 | reverse complement strand
GTGCAGCAGGTGATGCAGCAGACGGGCAGCGAATCGGTGAACCTGGTTGGGCATTCGGCGGGCGGCTGGATCTGCCGAATCTATTTGGGCGAAGTGCCCTACGACGTTCATCCTAGCGATGCGGGGCAGATTTGCCGCTGGAAAGCGCATCCTCAGGTGAAGACATTGGTAACGCTGGGGACGCCGCATGTGAGTCGAGAGCGCTGGACGAAGCGTAACCTTGATTTTGTCAAGCAGCACTGTGGCCTTCAGCCGGGACTGCGCTACCTCTGCGTGGCGGGCAAGGCAGCTTACGGCAAGCGAAACTTGGGCGGCTGGTTTACCTACAGCAGCTATGAAATGACCAGCGGCGAGGGCAACTGCTGGGGCGACGGGATTACGCCGGTGGAGGCCGCGCATTTGGCCGGAGCCGACAACCTGACGCTGGAGCAGGTCTGGCATTCACCGCAGGCAGGCAGGCTATGGTACGGCTCGCCCAGCGTTGTGGCGACTTGGGCAAAAGATCTCTAGATTTATCTCAGGCTCTAGCTCAGCGCCCGACCGCTTTGGCCACAGCATTGAGCAAGTCTTCTGGCTCGACGGGCTTCGCCAAATGTATTTCAAATCCGGCGTCCAGCGCCTCCATCTGGTCTTCAGCTCTGGCGTAGGCCGTCAGCGCAATTGCCGGAATATGCGTATCTTGCTGCTTTTCGCGCTCGCGCAGCTGCTGAATTAGCTCATAGCCGCTGGTCATGGGCATGCCAATATCGCTGATTAGCAGATCGGGCTGCGCCTGCTCCAAGTGGCGCAAGGCTTCGGAAACTGAGGCTACAGCGGTGACGACCGCGCCCGCTTCTTCCAGCACCATCCTCAAAAAATCGCGCGTGTCGTAGTTATCTTCCACTATTAGCACCTGTAGCTGCGATAGGGAGGCTCGACCGTTTTGCACCGGCTGCGCTGGCTCTGGCTCAGCCACCTCCACCAGCGGCAGATGTATCGTAAACTGCGCGCCTTGGTTTTCGCCCGCGCTCTCTGCCCAAATGCTGCCGCCATGCTGCTCCACCAAATGAGAGACAATCGCCAAGCCCAATCCTAAGCCGCTATAGGAGCGCGTGGTGGTGGTATCGGCCTGCCGAAACCGATCAAACACATGCGGTAGAAAATCAGCGCTGATGCCGATGCCATTGTCAATCACCTGAATTTGGGCATATTGCGCCCCCTGCTGCTCTACTTTGGTGAGCCGGACGATAATGCTGCCCTGCTCTGGCGTAAATTTAATCGCGTTTGAGAGCAGATTCCAAATCATTTGCCGCAGCCGCTCTGAGTCAGCGTAGAGCTTCTCTACAGTGGGGTCAAACTCGGTGTGAATCTGAATCGACTTGCTCTCTGCCAAAGGCCGCACCGACTCAATCACTGACTCCATCTGCGGCACAATGCTGACGGGCTGAATTGTCAGCCGCAGCTTGCCCCGGATAATCTGCGAGACATCCAAAATATCTTCAATCAGCTGCGCCTGCGAGCGCGCGTTGCGTTCAATCGTTTGCAGGGCGCGTTCAATGGTGCTTTCATCTAGCTTGCGGTTGAGCAATAGCTGTGACCAGCCCAAAATTGAGTTTAGCGGCGTTCGCAGCTCATGCGAGACAATCGCCAGAAACTCGTCTTTCATCCGGTTGGCGGTTTCGGCCTGCTGGCGAGCCGTCTGCTCCTGAAGGATTTGGCTCCTCGCTGCTTCGGCCTGCTGGCGATCGGTAATATCTTCAATTGTGCCGACATGCCCCAACAGCTCGCCCGCATCTGAGAGCATGGGCGAGCTGCGGACATTCACCCAACGCAATTCTGGTCGCTCAATCCGAAACTGACTGGAGTAAGGCTCGCCTTGCAGAATGCAGCTGGCCCAGTCAGACAGCACGCGCTCCCGGTCATCGGGATGGATCACCTGCGTCCAGTCGGTCTGCCAGTTTTCCTGGATGCTAAAGCCACAGATCTCTTGACAGCTAGGGTTGGCGTAGCTGTAACAGCCTGCCGTATCCATCAGAAAAATCCCGACGGGCGAACAGCGGCTGAGCAGCCGAAACCGCTCCTCGCTGCGCTTAAGTTCAGCGTTGATCTGCGCCAGCTGTGCCGCCTGCTGCTCCACCTCCAGCCGCTTTTGAAACAGCTCGACAAAGGCCGTCACTTTAGACTTCAAAATCGCTGAGTTCAGCGGCTTAAATAAATAGTCCACTGCACCCAGCGCATAGCCTTTGACCATCAGCTCATCGCTGGTATTAAAAGCGGTGAGAAAAATAATGGGCGTATCGCGCGAGCGCTGCCGCTGCCGAATCAGCGTTGCCGTCTCAAAGCCATCTATTCCCGGCATCTGCACATCTAGCAAAATCACCGCAAAATCTTGATCGAGCAAGCATCGCAGCGCCTCTTCCCCCGAATGCGCCTTCACTAAGTTTTGACCCAAGCCATCCAGAATGGCCTCTAGCGCAACCAGGTTTTCTGGGTGATCATCGACTAAAAGAACGTTGACAGGAGGCAAAAGCTGCATGGGGTAGCCATAGAGAGAGGCGGCGAGCTGCAAGCTGAGGACGAAAGCGGCTGACGGCGGAGATTGCAACCTACCGTTTTGCCTATTATCTTGCCAAGCAGGGGCAATTTACCCTCTACCGTAGGATAGAGCCGAGGCTAAAACTCTCAGCAAGCCACTAGATAAACCATTAGGCAACCTGCATGGCAGATTCTAAATGCTTAACGAGCGTCGCGGGCGGCAGTGACCCTTGAATATGCTGCCAGGGCAAGATTTGATCGGTTGGCCAAACCTCATGCACATAGAAGCTTAAAGCAGGCAGCTCGCCCCGCATTTCCTTAAAGACACGCCGATAGCTGCCCAGCGAATCGCCATAGTGCCGCACCCGCTCCAGCAGCCCCGACAGCCGCCGGTCGCCGCGCGAAATTAACGCCTGAATCACCGACCAGTTGTAGCTCTCTGGCCGAAACTCAATGCCCTGAGCGCCTAGCTGCTTTTGCAGACTCTTCAGCCGCTTCTCGGCCTCTGGCTCTACGCCAAACCACTGAAACGGCGTCTGGGCTTTAGGCACAAACGTGCTGCAACCAAAGGTGAGCCGCAGCCCCGGAGCAGCTTTTTTGACGGCTTTCAGCATCGCCACCGTCTGCTCTAGATCAACGGGCTGCTCGCTGGGCAACCCTGCCATGCCGTAGAGCTTCAGGCCGCTGAGTCCGCCTGCTTTGGCATGAACCGCCGCCTGGATGATTTCGGCATTCTCCAGCTTTTTATTAATCACCTGGCGCAATCGCTCGCTGCCGCTTTCCACGGCAATCGTAATCGAGCGGCTGTCATGCTTGACCAGGCTGCGGGCTAGCTTTTCGGTAACGGTATTGGTGCGTACTGAGGCCAGACTCAGCCGCACGCCGTCAAATTCCGGGCGCTCAAAGTAATCCAGCAGCGTCTCAAACTCCGGGTGCTGCGTCACCGAAGCGCCCAGCAGACCCAGCCGCTGCGTCACCTGTAGCCCTCGCTCAATCGCCGGAATCAGCGACTCTTCCAGGCTAGCGGTGCGAAACGGCAGCGTCAGGTAGCTGGCCAGACAAAACCGGCACATCTCCGGGCAACTCCGCACCACTTCCACCATATAGATATTCTCCCAAGCAGCTTTAGCCGTCACCACCGTGGAAGCCGAGAGCCGATTGCCCCGATAGGTCTGCTTCTGCACCGGATAGGGCGCAGAGCCAATGGGCTGAATGGCGGCAATCGGCGCGTCAGGAGCCTGGTAAGTAACGTGATAAAGGCTGGGCACATAGACCCCCGGCACCTGCGCCAGATGCTCCAGCACCGCGCTCCGCTCTGCCCCCCGCACCTGCTGATAGGCGTCGATAAAAGCATCCAGCAGCAGCTCACCGTCTCCCAGCAGCACCAGATCAAAAAAGGCGGCAAATGGCTCTGGGTTGGCGCTCAGCACAGCTCCACCGCCAAACACCAGCGGATGCGCCTCGGTGCGTTCAGCCGCTCGTAGCGGGATCTCAAGCTGCTCTAGCAAGCCCAGAATATTCACGTAGTCTAGCTCCCAGGAGAGCGAAAACCCCAGCAGCTCTGGCTGAGCGGGTAGCGGCTCATGCAGATCGGTAAATAGCCGACTCACCTGCAAGTCAGGCCGAACCGCCAGCGTCGCCCAAACCAGCTGATAGCCCAGACTCGTAATCCCGACTGTATATTCATTGGGGAAGGCAAAAACTATAGGCACTGCCGCTGCGTCGGGTTGGGCAGGCGTAAACAGCAAACGTTCGTCGGCAAAGGCGGAGGTCACAAAAAATATGGGGTGGGAAACGGCAATCTTCCCTCATGTTAGCGATTTAGGCCGAGCCATTTGGGGAAGCCTGCCGTTTGGCCGTTATTTTGGCAACCTTGCGCGTTTTTGCGGAACTTTTGCTGCGGCATGACCCTACGCTAATCCCCCGAAGTTCAGAGCTTTTACTGTGGAGCTAGCCCAGAATCTTCGTCAGAATCTAATGGTAGCGTGAAGAGTTGATGATCTTGCTCTGCGTCACTAGACAAGCTGCCAAAAATCGTAAACATATCGGCATTACCGGCATTGATCCACTCAGCGCGTTTTGACCTTCACGCATCTACCTGCTTAATCTAAACCGCCTTGAATCAGGCTTGAACCAGGGGAATTGCGGCATTTGCACCCCTATTCCAAATTTATGAGAGTTACCTGTCCAAATATCGTCCTTTTCAGGGTCAATGATTATGGTGAAACCATTTGATGATAAGCACGGCACCTTTGTTCCGGCTGCCGAGCGCGGTTGGGATCAGTCCAGAGCCGCTGAGGCCAGCAATCCGCGCCGTCAAGAAGCCGACTGCCTGCTAGAAAAAGGAGTTGAGCTGTACCAAATTCGCAGCTTTCAGCCCGCGACTCAAACCATTCAGCGAGCGTTGGAGCTATACCGCAGCAGCAAAGATCTGCCCGGAGAAGGGCGAGCCTTGGGGGGCTTAGGCGTGATCTACTACGCGCTGGGCAACTATCCCGAAGCCATCGCCTGCTCGCAGCAAAGTCTGGCGATTTCGCGTCAGGTCTGCGACCGCCTTACCGAGCGCCAAACCCTGGCCAACCTGGGTAACGCCTACCGCCACCTAGAAGACTATGGCCGCTCGGTGGAATATAACCAGCAGAGCCTGACGATTGCCACCGACATTGGCGATCACCGGGGCGCAATGGCCGCGCTCAACAACCTGGGCATGACCTATAAAGCAATGCAGGACAGCCTCCACGCCATCCACTGCTATCAGCGCGCCCTCATGATTGCCCGCAGCCTGCATGATCTGGCCACTGAAGGCCAGGTGCTGCGAAACCTGGGCAATGCCTATCACGCGGTTGCCAACTATCCCCAGACCGTCTTCTGCTACGAGCAGCTGCTGGGGATTGTGCGGCAGCTGCCCGGTCGCGAAACCGAAATGCAGGTGCTCAAAAACCTGGCCAGCGTCTGCTATACCCTCGGCGATACGCCCAAAGCCATGGGCTACCAAGATCAGCGGCTGAAGCTCGCCCGCCAGCTGCAAGACTACCGCACCGAAGAGCAGGTGCTGGAAAACCTGGCCATTACCTATGACGGCTTGGGGCGGCACCAGCAGGCCATTGACTGTTACGAGCAGCGGCTGGCCGTAGTCCGCAAGCTGGAAGATGCCGAGCTAGAGCGCGAAACAATCGAACATTTGCGCGCTGTCTGCTGTGCGGTGGGCGACTTTGCCAGAGCAAAGCAGTATTAGCCTAGACTGACAGAGACCTGCTCAGCTCCTCCGGTATGAAGTTCGCTGCCAAAATTGCTGACAAAATTGCCGCCTGGTTGCCTCAAATTGACCGGCGGCTGTGGATTTTAATGATCGGTCGGCTGCTGCTGCAACTGGGCACAGGCTTTGTGCTGTTCTATGCGGCGGTGTTTTTTGTGAACGAGGTGGGGCTATCTCCGGCGCAGGTGGGCTTTGGGATTGGCAGCGAATCGATTTCGGGCGTGGTGGGGCGAGTCGTAGGCGGGTCGCTGGCCGACGATCCACGCTGGGGACGCCGCAAGATTCTGCTGATGGCCGCAGCCGTCTCGTCGCTGGCCGATCTGGTGCTGCTGTTTAGCAATGACTTCCCCAGCTTTTTGCTGGGCAATCTGCTGATGGGCTTGGGCATTGGCCTCTACTGGCCCGCCACCGAGGCCGTCGTGGCCGACCTGACCCAAGCCGACAACCGCAACGAAGCCTTTGCCCTAAATCGGCTCTGCGACAACGTGGGGCTGGGCTTGGGGATTGTGCTGGGCGGGCT
>CASBQH010000048.1 GCA_949127695.1 Synechococcales cyanobacterium PMM_0073 | reverse complement strand
TTTTGGGGCCGCTGGGGCTAGCGGTGCTCAACTCGCGTCGCTGGCTGGATGGACTCTGGGTAGCGCTGGCGGCGGCTGGAATTCTGCTGCTGGCTCCAGTGGGCGACGTTCAGCTTGACCCGATCGGGCTGCTGCTAGCGCTGACGGCGGGCGGATTCTGGGCGAGCTATATTCTGCTGTCGGTGCGGGTGGGCCGAGCGCTACCGGGCGGCGCGGGTTTGGCCATTGCCATGACGATTGGGGCGCTGCTGCTGCTGCCAGTTGGCCTCTGGGCAGGGGTAATTGGGCTACCGCTGCCGCTGCTGCTGCTGGGCTTTGCGGTGGCCATGCTCTCTTCGGCTTTGCCCTACTCGCTAGAGCTAGAGGCGCTGCGCTGGATGCCGGTGCAGGTCTTTGGCGTCTTGCTGAGCTTGGAGCCGGTGACAGCAGCGCTGATGGGTTTTTTGGTGCTGCGCGAAACGCTGTCTCTGCGAGCCATGCTGGCCATTATGCTAGTGACGATTGCTGCGGCTGGCGCGGCTTTAGCCGAAAAAGGCAGCCGCTAAAAATCTACGCCCCGCTTCAAATCCACGCCCTTTTCCGCATAGTGCTTGTGGCAATAGACCTCCGAATGGACGCTGGCGAGATCAAAATAGTCCGGCAGGTTTTTGCAGCGTCCGGTAATAATCACCTCAGTGTCGCGCGGCTTGCGGAGCAGCGCATGCATGATCGCCTCTTGCGGCAGCAGCTCTAGGTCTACCGTTGGATTCAGCTCGTCCAAAATTAGCGTTTTGTAGAGGCCAGAGGCAATCGCCGCCCGCGCAATTTCCCAGCCGCGCTCGGCCTCCACATAGTCGAGATCCTGCTGCTGCCCCCGCCAGACAATCGCATCCCGTCCGCAGCGCTGATGATCGACCAGGTTAGGGT
Organism: Synechococcales cyanobacterium PMM_0073; assembly: GCA_949127695.1. Taxonomy (GTDB): domain Bacteria; phylum Cyanobacteriota; class Cyanobacteriia; order Elainellales; family Elainellaceae; genus Elainella. The sequence goes on along the minus strand of CASBQH010000048.1, from coordinate 4,010 downwards.
AGCTCTGGCGCAGAGCCGCAATGGCATGGTCTTCGGTATAGCCCTGCCCCCCTTTGAGCCACTGCATAATTAGGACGCGATGCGACTTGTCTTGGCTAATGCCTTTGCCAATCGCCTGGAGCGCCTTGCCCAGGGCGCTGGTCGATTTGCCCTTGCCTTCGCCAGTATAGATTTCAATGCCTTCAATCCCGTGCGCCAGCGCGTTTGGGTGCGGGTGTGACTTCATTTCTGAATGCAGATCGGCAATATCCAACAGCGGCTGGGGCGCAGCTCGCCCGGTGGCAATCACCTCCAAATCATCCGGCTTGTTCCGCAGAGTTTTCACCACTTCTTCCACTGAGAGCAGCCCCAGATCCAGCACCGGATTGACCTCATCTAGCACCACCACTGAGTAAAGCCCAGAGGCAATGGCTCCTTTGGCCACATCCCAGCCGCGCTGCGCCTCAGATCGATCAAACCGGGTGACTTCATCGGCATTAAAAAACTCGGCGCGTCCAGTTCGCACCTGGTCAATCAAATGTGGGAAGGCTCGCCGCAGCGCCTCAATGGCCGCATCTTCGTCATAGGTGCGCCCCGGCCCTTTGAGAAATCGCAGCAGCAGCACCCTGGTTTGACTGCCGGTATTAATTCCCAGGCCAATTGAGCGCAGCACTACGCCTAGCGCTGCCTGAGACTTGCCTTTGCCAGCGCCGTCATAGATATGAAGCTGACCAGTCATCCGCTCTGAGCGGTTCTGGGCGGTGCGAATTCCGACGCCTGATCTGGTCATGGGGAGAGGTTGCCTCTAGGTTGAGCGGGGGGGTAAGCGGGGTTGAGTCGATTCATGCTACCACTATATCTGTGGGTTACATTTCATGCTGATTTATGGTAGCGAACCTCTGGCCATTTCGAGCCATTATCTTGCAGTCTCTGCTGCTGACGGTGGTAATTGCGATTGAGTCAAGGGTGCTCTACCAGCGGCTGAAGCTGCCCAACCAACAGCCGCTCACCCCGAAGCAGGCTGTGCAATATGCCGCCTCAATGAACTTGCTGGCGACGGTGCTGGGCTGGCTGACCGTTTTTGCCCTGTTTGAGCTAGAAAATCTGCTGTCGCCAGCCTGGACGCAGGCCGCCCAGACGGCAGTGCTGAACGTGATCTTGTTTAGCCAGATCTCTGATGAATCGCTCAGCGCTCTGCTGATCCTGGCCTTGATCACGTTTTTTGTGAGCTTTGCAATTAAGCAGGCCGCGCTTTCTGGACTAAACTGGCTGCTGCGGGCTGAGATTCCAGTCGCCGCTCCTGATCAAACTGCCGATCTAGAACGCAAGAAGCTGGCTGCTTCTGGCCTGCGCTATCTGCGAAAAAATCCCCGTAACAACAGAGCCATGAATGTGGGGGCTGTGCTGGCAGCCAATGCCTGGAGCAGTGCGGCTGTGCTGGCAATTTTGCTGATTTTGCTAATTCTACCGCTGCAATTTCGCCCATAGGTGGCTGACCGGATGAACAGATTAACGCAATTTCTGCTTAATTTCGTTCTGCTCAAACGAGTGGGGCAGATTCTGCGGGATTGGGTTCAGCAAGTTCAGACCCGACTCACCAATATCAAGCCGTTCTCCTGGGAGGCAATGCTGATGCTCAGCCTGTTTTCCTGGTTTGTCTATCTGCTGCTGCGGGGCTTCTATGCCAAAAAATTTGTCTCAGTTTTTGCCTGGGTTTTTCTGATTATTGGCAGCGACTGGGGCTTGATGAAGCAGCAGGTGAAAACCTGGCTAATTGGCTTTCCGTTTCAGTATGGCCCCTGGATTACGGCGGCGATTGCCTCGGTGGCGCTGCTGTCCAATGATTTTATTGTGACCAGCTGGCAGGGGGCACTGATTAGCTGGCCAATTCTGGCGGCAATATTCGCTGCCTATCCGCGATTTATTCAGCCCGGGTTCAAGTTTGGCTTACCGGGCGCTGAGGGGCGACAGGATATAGTGCTGCTCTTTTTAATCAGCGGACTGTTCTCCAGCTGGTTCCAGTTTCATTTCTTAATTCAAGACCTGCTAGGTACCTATCCTAGTTTACTCAACGATAGCTTTGAGCGCAGTATCTTTGTGACGCGGTTTAACGCTCCGCCTTCTGATCCTGCTGTTCCTCCTGATTCTCCTAAAGCCCGTGAGCTGCTGATCGCCACTGAGGCCAATATTCGTCAAAACCTCACCGGCAAGGACTGGATTGCTACTCAGCAATGGCTGAGCCGGATTAAAACGCTTGACCCTGATCTGGGTAGCCAGGTGATGGCATCTGTCTATGGCGATCGGCTGTCGCGTGAGCAGCGGCTCTGGCAAATTAGCGCAGATGTCGGGATGAATGCGGCCAACAACGCCAACCTCGACCTGATTTTAACCGTGCGCTGGCTGGGGGCAAGCTCAAGGCCGGGGGGCTATCAGCTGCGCCAAACCTGTCTGGTCAGCCAGGTGACTGACCAGCCGCCGCCTCAAACGTTTGAACAGATGCAGCGCCAGACTGGGTTTCTGCTCACCTGCCAGAATCCGGTGGCGGAGTAGCCGCTTGGGCAGATCGCTATAGCACCGCCGCTTTGGTAAGATGGCTGGCAAAGATCAGACGGGAGATCAAGGCACACCTTTAAAACTTTTAAACGGAGTCGGAAAATACTATGCAGTGGCTCGCCCGCATCACAGCGCTCACGGCTCTCTATCCCTGGCTATGCGCGTTAGGGATATATCTGACTTGGGGCATGGCATGGCTGACGCTGGGTAAGCCGCCGCGACCCGCTCTAGATGATCCCAAAACCATTACGTTCATCGCGTTTCCCTACTCTGTAGTAGACTTCATGCTCAGCATGCTGCCGATTGCCCTGATGGTTTTATTACTGGCGCTCTTGGCTCAAGGCATTCTCAAGGGACGCAAACAGCCGCGTCGCTATGGCCGGATTTGGGGCATGGCAATTCTGCTTTGGGGTACTGCGCTGGCGCTGCTGTTCTGGGACCCGCTGGGCGCATTTAACTGGTTTTTAGATTGAGCTAGGCTTTCTTTGAATGCCGCAGATTTTATATTCCTGCTCACGGCTGATACTCTGGCCGCAGCAGCGACATAATCCTATATGAATCATACCCTTGCGGTGTTTTAACATAGTCGCGAAATGTGCCTTCTATGATAAATCCAGCGTCGTGATAAACCGCCTGGGCGCGGTCGTTGCCAACTTTGACATCAAGCCAGAGTCGGTGGGCGTTGTAGGTTTGAAAGGCGAGCTGCTTCACCTGCTTCAGCGTCGCTTTACCATAGCCCTGGTTTTTAACTTCGATCACAATTCGGCAGAGTTGGATGCTCTGATTGGGGTTTTGTAGCCCAATTAAAATCACGTAGCCCACTGGGGTTTGACGGGTTGGAACTTCGATGATTAGATGCGCGATATCTGGATGAGTGAGCGCAGCGAGGTGCTGCTCGCGTGACCATTGCCAGACATAGGGAGAATTATCGGGGTGCTGTTCGGCGGCTAGCACAAAGTCGAGGTCGGCGGGCTGGCTGGGACGCAGTTGGACGGTGGCGTTGGTAGGGCGCATCAGGTCGCCGAGATAAAGCTGGATAAACCGCTCGGCGGCTGTGGCGTTTAGCGTTCGCAGCGCCTGCACAATGGCCACAATCGTCTCGCCATTTGGATCGACCTGCCCATGAAACCAGCGGTTGACGACTGAGCGTTCAACCTGTAGAGCAGTTGCCAGCCTGTTTTGACTAATTTTGTAGGTTTCTAGCACTTGCTTAAGTGCGCTGCCGGCTCTTCCCATGCCCCTAATCCTGTCAAAGGATCAGAGATTGGTAAATGTTGAATTAAAAGTAGACGTAATTGAATTGTATGTTAATCTTAAATTCAACAACGTCAATTCTCAACAGATTTATGACAACCCACTGTCAAAAGGGCGCGCCCCATGCGCCCACTGTTCAAGTTGCCTTCGATTTTTTGCCACCGTCGCCGCTTGAATCTGCTGGCCGTGAGTCAATCCGGCTGCTTGCCATTGGCACAGCCAGA
>CASBQH010000047.1 GCA_949127695.1 Synechococcales cyanobacterium PMM_0073 | reverse complement strand
GGTCTTGATTAAGCGAGTTGAAATGGGGCTAGAACCTGTTGTTATCCTAGAGCAAGCAGGGCGAGAAATTGTCCGCTCGGTTGGGTCAGGTGCTTTGGTTGGCTCACTCTAGCTGCCTGAGCTAGAGGCGCTCAATCCAGCTTGCTGACTCTGACGCAGATGTGTTCTGCCCTCTAGCCCTTTGTCACTCAATGCCATGACACAGCCCATTCCAGACTGGAACCCGCCTCAGGTTGTGCCTGCTAAAGTTGTGCCTGCCAAAGTTGTGCCTGCCAAACTAGAGGCTTCACTCAGCGCCAAACGCGAAACTCAGAGCCTCAGCTATCACGACAGCTATCTTTGCCCAATCTGTCGGCATGGCCAAATTGCCGAGCTGACGCTGATGGATGCCTTTGCTTGCAGCTTTTGCCGCCATATTTTTACCGCTAATTTGCAAAACCAGACGGTGCAGGTGGTGGATAGCGCTCAGCCGCTCTCCTGGCGCTGGACGGGTCGAGGCTGGCAGTCTACTCACCGCGACGATCCTAGCCTCAGCGCAGTTGTCTGGTTTGTTAGTTCGGTTCTGGTGCTGCTGCCCGGTTCGATTGTGGGGTTGATGGCCTATCTGTTTCCGCCGCTGCCCGGAAGCCTCTGGTCTTGGTTCCCCATGGTCTGGTTGGCCTGCACCTTTGGCGTGCATCTGCTGATGGTGGGCTGGCTGATTGCCGAGCATTACCAGATTCCGCTCTATGTGGCCAGTCGGGTGCGCCTCCGAGACTGGCTAGGGCGAAGCTGAGATCTTAGGGACTTGAGATTTTAGAGACTTGAGATTTTAGAGACTTGAGATTTTAGAGATTGAGGGGTGAGATACCTGATTTGCCTCAGCAATGGCTTGGGTATTTTCGAGGCATCAACCGAAAATAAGCTTTTGTGCAAGGAAGATTTGAAATGAGTAAGCTACAGCCGATTCAGCTAGAAGATGGCACGCTAATCTACGTTGAGGCGACCGAAGATGTCATAGCTCCAGTTCAGCCAGCAGCGGAGGCAGAGCCGGAAGAGGTGGGTCGGACTGGCCAAAAAGGCTGGGGAGATTCGCTGGGGCGGGCAGGCGCAAAAGGACTAGAAACCAGCGCCCAGAGCTTCAGCGCCATTGAAAGCACGATTAAAACCTACACCAAATACACGCTCAATGCCTTCAACGACGCCGCGTTGGCCAACGTCGAAAAAGTGACGCTGGAGTTTGGCATGAATGTCAGCGGTGGTGCGGGCGTGCCCTACATTGCAGCAGGCACGGTCAACTGCAACATCAAAGTCACGGTAGAATGCGCCTTCCCCGAACGGCAGGCCGAGCGTCAAGCTGTCGCCAGAGTAACGCAGCAACAGCAGCAGCTCACGCCCCAACAGCTGGCTCAGCGTCAGGCGGCACAGGCAGCTCAACAGGCGGCACAGCGCAGCGCCCCTCCCATGCCGCAATCAGCCCAAAATTCAGCCCAGTCAGCCCCACGCTAGCGTTTGTAATCGTGCCGCAGCCTGCTAGAGTCAAGGCAGTTTGCTGAGCGACTGAGCCTAGAGATGAACCAGACTGATTTAGCCTTCACGCCCGCGCTGGAGCAGGCTCGACTAATCCGCACCGGCCAGATTTCACCGCTGGAGCTAACGCAGCTCTACCTGGATCGGATTCAGGCGCTTGATGCTCAGCTGGGCAGCTTTGTGACGGTGACGGCAGAGCAGGCCATCGCCGATGCTAAAGCCAAAACTGAACGGCTGGTGGGTCAATCCGACGACCTGCCGCCGTTTTTTGGCGTGCCGATTGCGATTAAAGACCTGACGGCATTGCAGGGAGTACGTTGTTTGTATGGCAGTCTGGCGATGGCAGAGCATATCAGCGCTCATGACGATGCGGTGGTGACTCGGCTGAAGCAGGCAGGCTTTGTGATTTTGGGCAAGACGGCAGTTTCAGAGCTGGGTTCACTGCCCTACTCAGAGCCGCTGGGGATGCCGCCTGCCCGCAACCCCTGGAACTTAAGCTATACGCCGGGAGGCTCTAGCGGGGGAGCAGCAGCAGCAGTGGCTGCCGGACTGACTCCCATCGCGCAAGGCTCAGACGGCGGCGGATCGGTGCGCGGCCCAGCCTTTTGCTGCGGATTAGTTGGCCTCAAGCCCGCTAGAGGTCGAGTTTCGGCGGCTCCGCTGGGCGATCACCAAAGCGGCATTGCCACCAATGGCATCTTGGCTCACAGCGTCACGGATGCAGCTGCCCTGCTGGACGTGGTGGCGGGATATGTGGCAGGCGACCCCTACTGGCTGGATAATCCAGCGCAGTCTTTTTGGCAGGCGGCTCAGACTGCGCCCCCATCCTGCCGGATTGCCTACAGCACCGAGATTGCGCCAATTGGCAAGGCCGACGCCGACTGCGCTGAAGCAGTGCTGCAAACCGCTCAACGACTCACAGATTTGGGGCATCAGCTAGAGCCTGCCTGCCCTGACTTTGCGGGATTGGTGGAGCCGTTTCTGGTAATCTGGCGCGCAGGCGTTAGTGTCGCCGGGTTGCCGCCAGAGGCTTTAAGCCCCTTCAACGCTTGGCTGCTGTCTCAGGCAGATACCAGCGGCGATTACCTCAGAGCGGTTGGGGCAATGCAGCTGCTCTCTCGGCAGATTGTCGCCTTTTTCCAGAACTACGACGCGCTGCTGCTGCCAGTCTATCTGCATCCGGCCATTCCAATTGGTGCTTGGGCAGATCTTTCGCCCGCTGAAACCCTTCAGCAGATCATCAGCTGGATTGCCCCCTGCCCGCCTGCCAACGCGACTGGCCAACCTGCGATTGCTTTCCCGACTGGGCTGACGGCTGACGGCCTGCCAGTCGGCGTACAGCTCATCGGTCGTCCCGCTAGTGAGGCAACGATTTTGGCATTGGCGGCTCAGCTGGCGTTGGCGCATCCCTGGCGGCATCGTCCAGCATTTGGCAGTTAAACACACTTCTCGATCTAAACTTTGCCGCTGCCCATTAAATAAAGCAGCGCCATCCGCACCGCTACGCCGCTCGTCACCTGCTGCGAAATTAGGCTGAACTGCGGATCATCCATCAGCTCTGAGCTAATCTCGACACCGCGATTGACCGGGCCGGGATGCAGCACTTTCACCTCAGGGCGACAGCGCTTCAGCCGCTCGTGGGTAATCCCAAACTGCTGATGGTATTCGCGCAGGCTGGGCAGCAGATGCTGCGTCATCCGCTCTTTTTGCAGGCGCAGCGTCATCACAAAATCGGCGTCTTCCAAGGCCGGATCGAGCGACCAGTGCAGAAACAGCTGGCGGTCGAGTTTTTGCGGATCATCGGCTACAAAATCGGCAAACGGCTTGGGCAACAGCGTCGGCGGCGCAGCCAAATGCACCTCAGCGCCGCTAGCCGTCAGGCTCCAGAGATTAGAACGCGCCACTCGCGAATGCAGCACGTCACCCACAATCGCAATCTTTTTGCCCCTCAGCAGCGACAGACGCGGCTTTTCAGGGTCGAGCAGCATACAGATGGTAAATAGGTCGAGCAGGGCTTGCGACGGATGCTCATGCTGGCCGTCTCCGGCGTTGAACACGCCCACCCGCGACTCTAGTCTGTCCATTTCTTGGGCAATCGCCTGCGGCACACCCGCCTCCCGATGCCGGATCACCATAATATCGGTGCCCATAGCCAGGTAGGTCTTGGCCGTATCCAGAATCGTCTCGCCTTTGGTCAGCGAAGAGGTGCTGGGCGCGAAGTTGAGCGTATCTGCCGAGAGGCGCTTGGCGGCTAGCTCAAAGCTGCTGCGGGTGCGGGTAGAAGGCTCAAAAAACAGGTTGGCCACCACCTGCCCTTGCAGGGTTGGCACTTTTTTGGTGCGGCGAGAGAGCACTTCTTGAAAGCTCGCTGCCGTTTGCAGCACGGTGTCATATTCGGCAGGCTGGAAGTCGGCCAGCGAGAGAATATGGCGGCGGTTCCAGCTCAACTCAGCCATCTAGCGCTTTTTACCAAATAGGCTAAACAGGCCGCCAGTCTTGACTGCCGCTGGCGCTGGCTCAATTAGCTTTAGCCGCTCGGCATACTGCAAGGCCAGCGGATCGCGCGGGTTAAATTTCAGCGCCTGCCGGAAATGCACTTTGGCCATTCCGCTCAGATTTTGCATCAGGTAAGCCCGCGCCAGCAGCGAGTGATATTCAGCTCGGTCTGGCTCTAGCCGGATCGCGTCTCGCAGCTCGGCCACCACCTGCGGCCAAGTCGCTTTTTTGGCATATTCCTGGGCGCGGTAGTAATGACGCTGGGCGTAGTTGACCGACATTTGACCGTCATGGCCGGGGGCAAACTGCGGCGGCTTGGCCTGGGACGCAGAGACAATGCCGGTGCGCTTTTCGCGGATCACCGGCTCGCCCATTTTCAGCCGCAGGTAGGCCAGATTTAGCTCAGTCAGCTGCGCGGTAGTCGATTCAAACTGCTCAAACTTGTGATATTGCTGCTCGGCTAGCTCTGTAATCGACTGCTCGTAGTAAACATCTGCTTCATGCAGCGGCAGATTGAGCAGCCTGCGAGCGATCGGGCTTTGGGGGAGAGGGGCTTCTTCTCGGCTCATCCGCCGGACGCGAATCCGCAGGGTTGCGACCGTCTCGGAGCGCTCTTTTTCTTGCTTCAGCCGCTGATAGGCTGGGTTGACTAACCGCGCCAGCAGCTGACTCGCCAAGGCCATTGTGGCCGGGTCAGCCTGAGCCAAACTGTCAGGATGCAGCAGCTTGGCAACGCTGCGATAGCGCTTCAAAACCCGACGTTCGTCTGCCGCCACAGAGATACCCAGCACGGCGTATGAGTCGGTCAGCAAGTTGAGCCATTCGGGTGAAAAAAGCAGCTGTGTCATCAACGGACGGCCTGTGAAGGTTGGCTCTAGTATACAAAAGTCTGAAGCAATCAAGGGGTGTCTCCCCTCATGGCTATTTTAATCCAATCCAGCAATCTCGATAGAATTAGGCTTAGCATGAAATCCTGCTGACCGACCTAAATCGCTAATCTGCATGTCTCATTCAGTTCAAGGCTCAGTCAAAGATCGCAAAATTGCGGCGGCGCTGGCCTTCGCCGGAATTTTGCTGCCCGGTTTGCACAAGTTTTATCTGGGACAGCCGCGCTGGGGCTTGATCTATCTGCTGCTGAGCGGCACGCCAATCTCTAAAATTGCCAGCCTGCTGGAAGGGCTGTGGTATTTGTTGCATGAGCAACCAGAGTTTGAGCAGCAGTTTAGTGGTTCGACGGCAGTCGCGCCAGTCGCACCAGTCGCACCAGTCGCGCCAGCCCAAGTCAGTCAGATGGCTGAGGCGCTGCGACAGCTAGAGCAGCTCCGACAAGAGGGCTTAATTTCTGAATATGAGTTTGAGCAGAAGCGGCGGCAGTTGGTGGAGCAGATCGGGTGAGCAGAATGAGCAACTGGCTGAAGCGGCTAATTCCGCAGCGACAGGCCAAATTTCAAGATCCCTACTATCGGTTTACTTCCATTCAAGAGCTGCAAACGGCAGCCGCAATGGGCATAAAGCTGGATGTGAATCGGGCGAGCCTAGATGACTGGCTGCGATTGCCCGGTCTCTCGATTCATCAGGCGCGGCAGCTAGCCGAACTCAGCCAGTCGGGCGTTGAATTTTATGCGCTCGAAGATTTGGCGGCGGCGCTGAATTTGCCCCTAGCGCGACTCCAGCCTTTTGCCCCCATCCTGCAATTCTGCTGCTACGAAGCGCCGCATTTGATCAATCCCAATGAGGCATCGCTGGCAACCTTAATCCAGATCCCCGGCCTCAACGCTGAGCAGGCAGCGGCCATCCTGCAAGAGCGGCAGCTGGGGCGATATCGCAGCCTGCTTGACCTACAGCGGCGGCTGCATTGGTCAGCTGAAATGACGGCTAACCTGATGCATTACCTCAGGGTGAGCTAAAGCCCGCCCAGGTGATTAAACGGAAAGAAGCGCAGGATGGCGCGGCCAATCACGTTTTGCTGCGGCAGAAAGCCCCAGACATGCGAATCGTTGCTGTTGTTGCGGTTATCGCCCATTACAAACAGGTTGCCTTCTGGCACCTGCACGGTCGGCATCTGGTAGGCCGGAGGTGCGGCAATGTAGGGTTCCGTCAGCGGCTGGTCGTTGAGATAGACCAGGCCATTCTCCACCCGCACCTGGTCGCCCGCTGTGCCAATCACCCGCTTAATAAACGCCTTGTCCGGCAAAAAACCAAACTGCTGCTGAAACTGGAGCGGCGGCTGAAACACAATAATGTCGCCATGCTGGGGCGGATGCAGATGATAGCTCAGCTTTTCGACCACCAGCCGGTCGCCAATTAGCAGGGTTGGCTCCATTGAGTCTGAGGGAATGTAGCGCGGCTCGGCAATAAACAGCCGAATTAAAACGGCTAAGACCAGCGCAATCAGCAGAATTTGCAGGTTCTCTCGCTGAGCTTGCCCCAGCTTTGCCCACCAGTGCCCCTGCTGCTGAGCTGGTTCAGAGGGCTGGATTGCTTGAGGCTGAGTCTCAGGTGGCGTTGACATGCGATAAAACCTAGCGTGAATGAGCCGAGAAAACTTTGTCAGGATTCAACCTGAAGATAGGCAGATCGTAGCGCTAAAGTTCCTATACTCCTAGCTATGCTCAATGATCTAATTGCACAACTCTGAGGAGAACCAACCATGACCGAAACGCCTTGGTACATTTTGCAGCATCAGGACGGCCACTGCGAGATTCGCCAAATTCAGCTAGCCGAGGGCAGCGCTCCGGGCGAGGACGCAGAAGAGAAAGCCCCCGTCGAGCAGTGGGGGCCCTTTGAAACTCAAGATGAGGCAACTGCTAAGCGGGTTGGACTCATTCGCGCCGGGAAATGCCTGCCTAGCTGAGACTTCTGCGCCTAGTTGGGAGCTTTGGCTCCAGTCTGGGGACTGCCAGATTCTGCTGCAATTCGCTGGCTCAAGCTTTCTAGGGCTTTGCCATACTGCAAGTCATCTGCCGTGCCAATTTTGTTGTCGCTGCCAAACAGCTGTAGCCGCTGCTCGTCGGTCAGGTCAACTTTAATATCAGGTTCAATCCCAGCATGGTTAATATCGCGTCCGCTGGGAGTGAGGTACTTGGCAATAGTTACAGCCATGCCTGACCCGTCGCCTAGCCCGCGCACCGACTGCACCAGCCCTTTGCCGAAAGTCTTGCTGCCGATTAGGATGGCACGCTTGTCGTCTTGCAGCGCCCCAGAGAGAATCTCGCTGGCGCTGGCTGAGCCGCCGTCTACCAGCACCACCATTGGCTTGTTGGTGATAGCCGTGCCGTTCGCGGTTTCCTGCTCTGAAATGCCCTGCCGATTTACAGTCGAGACAATCACGCCTTCGTCAATCCACATCCGGGCAATATCGACGCTGGCAAACAGCAAGCCGCCCGGATTGATCCGCAGATCTAGCACGTAGCCCGCCACCTGCTGAGACTCCAGATCCTGGATTGCCGCCCGCATTTCGTCCGCTGCGTTGGCGCTAAATTGATTCAGGCGGATATAGCCCACCTTCTCGCCTTGACTGCCCGTTTGGACGCTGTACTTGACCGGGTGAATCTCAATCCGGGCGCGCTGAAGCTCGTATTCACTTTCTTTGTCGCCGCGTCGAATCGTCAGCTTGACGCTAGAGCCAGCGGGGCCGCGAATCAGGTTGACCGCCCCGTTCGTATCCATGC
>CASBQH010000046.1 GCA_949127695.1 Synechococcales cyanobacterium PMM_0073 | reverse complement strand
CTCTAAAAGTCTTAATTCATGCCTAAAAATATATTGGACATTCGATTCGGCTGCTTCTACGCTGAGATCAGCCGCCAATGCAGGGCAATCGCTTTACCGATAAAATTAGAGCCTGTGGCGGATTGACAAAATCGATCAAGCCAAACCTATTCATTTGAGAGTTGAGCGCATCATGAGCAAAGGCACATTGTTTGACAAAGTTTGGGACTTGCATACGGTCGGCAGACTGCCTTCTGGCCAGACGCAGCTGTTTATTGGCCTGCATTTAATTCACGAAGTCACCAGCCCGCAAGCCTTTGCCATGCTGCGCGAACGCGGCCTGACGGTGATGTTTCCAGAGCGCACCGTGGCCACCGTCGATCACATTGTCCCGACCGAAAATCAGGCGCGTCCGTTTGCTGATGCGATGGCCGAAGAGATGATGCAGGCGATTGAGCAAAACACCCAAACCAACGGCATCACCTTTCACGACATTGGCTCTGGCAATCAGGGTGTGGTGCATGTGATTGCGCCAGAGCAAGGGCTGACCCAACCCGGCATGACGATTGCCTGCGGCGACAGCCATACTTCTACACATGGCGCATTCGGCGCGATTGCCTTCGGGATTGGCACCAGCCAAGTCCGCGACGTGCTGGCCTCCCAGACGCTGGCGCTCTCGAAGCTGAAGGTGCGGCGAGTTGAGGTAAACGGCAACCTGCTGCCGGGAGTCTACGCCAAAGACGTGGTGCTACATATCATCCGCAAGCTGGGCGTGACGGGCGGCGTCGGCTATGCCTACGAATTCGCAGGCAGCACTTTCGAGCGGATGAGTATGGAAGCCCGCATGACGGTCTGCAATATGGCAATCGAAGGCGGGGCGCGCTGCGGCTACATCAACCCCGATCAGGTGACATTCGACTATCTCAAAGGCCGTGACTTTGCGCCCAAAGAGGCCGAATGGGAGCAGGCCGTAGCCTGGTGGCAGAGCCTTCGCAGCGACGCAGATGCTGAATATGACGATGTAGTCGTCTTCGACGCTGCCGAAATTGCGCCGACGGTGACTTGGGGGATCACGCCCGGTCAGGGGATTGCCGTCACCGAAGCCGTGCCCACGCCCGACAGCCTCACTGCCGAAGATCGCGAGCTAGCAGGCGAAGCCTACAAATATATGGATCTGGCTCCCGGACAGCCGATTCAGGGCACCAAAATCGACGTTTGCTTTATCGGCAGCTGCACCAACGGACGAATCAGCGATCTGCGCGAGGCGGCGAAAGTGGCGCAGGGGCGGCATGTGGTGGCAGGCATCAAAGCCTTTGTAGTGCCCGGTTCTGAGCGGGTGAAGCAGCAGGCCGAAGCTGAAGGACTCGACAAAATCTTTGAGGCGGCAGGCTTTGAATGGCGCGAGGCGGGCTGCTCGATGTGTCTGGCGATGAATCCTGACAAGCTGCAAGGGCGGCAAATTAGCGCCTCGTCGTCGAATCGCAACTTCAAAGGGCGGCAGGGTTCTTCCTCTGGCCGGACGCTGCTGATGAGTCCGGCAATGGTGGCTGCTGCTGCCGTGACTGGCACTGTGACTGATGTGCGAGCGATGCTGTAGTTAGCGAATTGCAAGTCAGCGAATTACTAGGAGTCAATCCATGACGCAAACCGAAGTCAGCCTGACCAAAGAACAGATCATGCAGGAGCTAGAACAGTTGCCGCAGCCGCTATTGCTGGAGGTGCTGAAGGTGGCTCGTGCGCTGCAAGATCCGTCTGAAGCCGACCGATCTGAAGCATCAAAATCAGTTCGCCAAAGTGATGGCTGGGCTGCTTATCTGGCATCCAAACAAGAACGCGCAGAGGTTTATCGTCGCCTTGCAAACTCCTAGATTCTTAGAATTAGCACTGGTGCTTGAGATCCATGTTGACCAAATTGAGAGTTTTGGTGGCAGTTCCGGCATCCGCGATCAGGGCTTGCTGGAATCTGCTCTAGCTCAGCCTGAAGCAACCTTTGGCGGCGAATATCTGCACCCGACGCTCCCTGAACAAGCCGCTGCCTATCTCTATCATTTGGCGCTCAACCATCCGTTTATTGATGGCAACAAGCGCACCGCCTTTGCCGCAATGGATGCCTTCTTGCGGCTGAATGGCTACTCCATCAATTTAACTAACGAGCAAGCCGCCAAGATGGTGCTACAGGTGGCGGCAGGCAGTCTAGATAAGCAGGCACTCAGCCAGTTTTTGGCGACTGTCATTGCCAATAGTCCCCCTAATTAACCACGATGGCTCCACCCGAAATCTACGTCAGTACCGACATTGAAGCCGATGGGCCAATCCCCGGCCTCTATTCCATGCTCAGCTTTGGCTCAGCCGCCTATCTGAGCGACAAAACGCTGATCGCTACTTTCTCCGCCAATCTCGAAACTCTGCCCGAAGCCAGCACCCACCCCGACACCATGCGCTGGTGGGAGACTCAGCCCGAAGCTTGGGCCGCTTGTCACACCGATTTGGAGCCGCCCGAACAGGCCATGCGTCGCTACCTCGACTGGCTAAAAGCCCTGCCCGGAAAGCCTGTATTCGTCGCCTATCCCGCCACCTTCGACTTCATGTTTGTCTACTGGTACTTGATCCGGTTCACGGGCGAAAGTCCTTTCTCGCATGGTGGCCTCGATCTCAAAACCTACGCGATGGCAATGCTGCGAACCCCCTACCGCGACAGCACCAAAGGCCAGATGCCGCACCGCTGGTTTGACCCCGACCTGCCGCATACCCATGTGGCGCTAGACGATGCCAAAGAGCATGGGGCGCTGTTTGGCAATATGCTGGCCGAGCATCACCGAGAAGCCAAGCGCAAGCTGGTGGCGGCTGCGGCGCTGATTTTAAATGACGCAGGTGAAGTGCTGCTGGTACAGCCCAGCTATCGCCCCAACTGGCTGCTTCCCGGCGGCATGGTCGAGGCGCAGGAGTCGCCGCTAGCGGGCTGTCGGCGCGAAGTACAAGAAGAGCTGGGGCTGAGTCTGCCGATCGACAAGCTGCTCTGTCTCGACCACCGACCATCGGATGAGAGCCACCGCGAAAGCCTTCAGTTTGTCTATTGGGGCGGCGTTCTGGCGGCAGAGCAAATTGCCAAAATTACCCTGCCGACCGACAACGAACTGCTGAGCTATCGGTTTGTCGATCTAGAGACTGCCGCGCAGCTTTTGCTGCCCAGAGGCATCCATCGGGTGAGGCAGGCAAGGCTGGCGCTCGAAACGGGTCAGTTTCGCTCACTTGAAGCGGGCGAGTTTGTTTAATTTTTTACCTGGAGGATTCTCGTGAGTCAAGTTCAAACTGTATCGGGCCGCGCCGTTCCTTTAACGGGCAATGATATTGACACCGACCGGATCATTCCGGCGCGGTTTTTGCGCTGCGTTACGTTTGATGGGCTGGGGGCGCAGGTATTTGCTGACGACCGCAGCCAGCTCAGCGGCCAGCACGCCTTTGACCAGCCGCAGTATCAGGGCGCGGAACTTTTGGTGGTGAACCGCAACTTTGGCTGTGGATCGAGCCGCGAACATGCGCCCCAAGCCATTGCTAAATGGGGGATCAAGGCGCTGGTAGGCGAGAGCTTTGCCGAGATCTTCTTTGGCAACTGCGTGGCGATGGGGGTTCCTTGCGTCACGGCGGCGGCAGCTGATCTGCAACGCCTGCAAGCCTGGATCGCGGCAAACCCAGCTGAGGCGATCACGCTCGATCTGGAAGCTATGCAGGTGCAGTTTGGCGGCTCTAGCATTCCGATCAGCATGGGCGAGGGGGCACGGAATATGTTTTTGGGCGGCACTTGGGATGCCTGCGGGCAGCTGGTGGCGCAGGCGGCGCAGATCCGCGAGACGGCGACAAAATTGCCCTACGTGAGCTGGAGCCGCTGAGCCGGAGCGCATAAACTAGAAGAGTCGTAAGCTAAGCTTTGCGAATTGAGACAAATTTTTAGCTCGTGGTTAAAAACCTTTACCTTTTTTCCAGACCTGTTTGGCCAATAGATGGTGAGAATATAGAGTACGTCTAGTTGGCTAGTTTGATTGGCTATAATCTAGCCACAGCGCTGAATAGCGGGGCTGCATACTGGCTGATCATTAGGGCAAAAATGTTACTCTGTATCAGTAAATCCCAAACCTTGACGCACCGGGCTGCGCCTTCGACCCCACTACTCTTCTCACCGTTTCTAGGGCTGAACCATGATTGAAATGCGAGTCGCTGGAATTGCACTGGACGCGCAGTCCCGCAACCCCATCGTACTGTTGAGAGATGCCTCCGAGCGGCGGCAGCTGCCAATCTACATCGGCCAGGATCAGGCCAGAGCTATCATCAGCGCCCTAGAAAACCAGACCCCGCCGCGTCCGCTGACGCATGACCTGATGGCGAACATGCTGGAAGAGTGGGACATGGTGCTGGAGCGAATCGTGATCCATTCGCTGCAAGACAATACCTTCTACGCGATTATGACCGTGCGCCAGGGCGAGGTGAAAAAAGAAATCGACTCCCGCCCCAGCGACGCAATTGCGATTGCCCTCCGCACCAAAAGCCCGATTTGGGTAATGGAAGAAGTAGTGGCCGATGCCTCAATGCCCGTGGATCGCGACGCGGACGAAGCCGAGCGCCAAGCCTTCCGCGACTTTTTGGCCAAGCTCAACCCTGACGACTTCAAGCAGGGCGGACGCTTCAGCAAGCGCGACGAGAGCTAGTTGCTATCTCAATGCAGTATCGCCGCTTTGGTAAAACCAATCTGAATCTGTCGGTGCTGTCGCTGGGCACGATGCGCTATCTGGCCTCGGAAGCGACGGCGGTGGAGACCGTGCGGCGAGCGGTGGAACTGGGCGTGAATCATTTGGAAACGGCGCTGGGCTACGGCAACAGCGAGAAATATCTGGGTGCGGCGCTGCGAGATCTGCCCCAAGGTTTTGCACGTCAGGCGCTCTACGTCACCACCAAACTGCCGCCGATGCCCGACGCTGAAGCAATGGCGCGTTCGATTGATCGCTCGCTGGAACGCTTGGGCACAGACTACCTCGATGGTTTGGCGCTGCACGGGCTGAATACCGCTGACCAATTGGCCTGGGTGGAAGATCCAAACGGCTGTATGCAGGCAGTACAGCAGGCGGTGGCTGAAGGCAAAGTCCGGCATGTCGGCTTCTCAACTCACGCGCCGCTGGAGCTAATTCTGCGGGCAATCCAGACCGGGCTATT
>CASBQH010000045.1 GCA_949127695.1 Synechococcales cyanobacterium PMM_0073 | reverse complement strand
TTGGCTTATTTTTCGGAGGCGTGGCGGCGGCTACTGCCACATCAGATCTGCTGAACATGCTGGGTCTGCTATCTGTGCCGACTGGAATTGGGCTGGGAATTGCCGCGCTGATTGGAGTTGGACTTTGCGTGGTCGGTCAGAACCATAGAGAGATATAACCGTAAACAGATAGAGATCCGAAACTATTGCAAATCTGAGACTGAGAGAGAGATAATTAATAGAGTCTATTCAGAATTTTGTGTCAATCCAGCTTTCTGCCTTCATTACGTCCCGCCCGCGAGTAAACTGCGGGCTAGCAGAAAAACTCTGCTAAAGCAGACTGTATCAGGATTTCAGTGCACTTTAGTGTACTTGCCCCATTAGCCCGCAGTTTACTCGCGGGCTAATGGGCTCGCTCAGCTGCTCAATGACACCCAGAAATTTACAGACTCAATTAATACTCATCAGCATCTACTGCACCCAGCGCCAAGAGCGTCATTTTCTGAGCTTCGCTCAAGCCTGTTGCGCCCGTAATATTCAGCCCTTCATAGAGCCGATCTGCTCTGAGGCTCTGCACCAGCTCACCGCTCTGCACCTGCCAGAGCCTCAGCGTTTCATCTTCGCTGGCGCTCAATAGCAAGCTGCCGTCCGGCGAAAAAGCTACCGAGCGCAGCTCTTTGCTGTGGCCAGTCAGGGTTTTGACTAAGCTGCCGCTGTTGACATCCCAGAGGCGAATGGTTTGATCAGCGCTGCCGCTGGCCAGCAGGCTGCCGTCGGGGCTAAAGGCCAGGGTTTGAATCGCGGCCTGATGGCCGGTTAAAGTACTCAAGCAATCGCCCGTCTGGGCATTCCAGAGCCGAATTGTTTGGTCGGTGCTGCCGCCGCTAGCAATCAGCGCCGCTTGATCCGGTCTTGATAGACAGGCGACATCAAAAATATGGCTGTCATGTCCGGTGAATATCCGCAGGCATTCACCGCTGTTCAAATCCCAGAGCCGAATCAGCTGATCTTCGCCGCCTGTCACTAAGCTATCTGGCAAAAAGGCGATGGCGTAGACCCGTCCGGTATGGCCTTTCAGCGTTTTGAGCCTTACGACTGAGGCGGTAGAATTCCCATAGAGCGGGCTGACATCCCAGAGCTTAACGGTGCTGTCGCCGCTGTTGGTGGCCAGCAGATTGCCGTCTAGGCTAAACTCCAGCCGCCGGACTTGCCCAGATCGCTCGCGCAGCGTTTTCAGGCAGCGACCAGAAGCCAAGTGCCAGAACCGAATCGTTTGGTCATCGCCACCGCTAGCCAAAATTGCGCCTCTGGGGCTAAAGGCAACCGTCCAGACGCGCCCCTGATGGCCTGCTAGCTCACAATAGCAGTTGCCGCTCTCTAGATCCCAGAGCCGCAGCTTGCCGTCTTCGCTAGCGCTGGCTAAACTCGCTCCATCCGGGCTAAAGGCGGCTGACCAGATCCAGCTGTTGTAGCCTTGCAGGGTGCGGATACAGCGAATGCTCTGACGCTCCCAGAGCTTGATCGTCTGGTCATCACTGCTGCTGGCGATGGTCTGGCCATCGGGGCTGAAGGCAATTGACCAGAGCTTGCTGCTGTGGCCTGGAAAGCGCTTGAGACAATGCCCCGTGGCCAGCTCCCAGATTTTAATCAGCTGATCGTCGCCGCCCGTGGCCAGGATGGCTGCTGTCTCGACTGGAAACGCCAGCGACCAGATCCGCTGCTGGCAGTCAAAGCTCTGATGCAGATCACCCTTGACCAGATCCCAGACTTTGGCGATGCCATCGTCGCCGCCAGAGGCTAGCCATAAACCGTCGGGGCTGAAGGCCAAGCTGCGGATGCGCCCCCGATGCGCCGGCCAAACCTGAGCATCGCCGCTCTTTAAGTTCCACAGCCGCAGCCTGCCGTCTTCGCCGCCGCTGGCAAGGCGCTGAGCGTCTGGGTGAAAGGCAACTGCGCCAACGCCGCCCTGATGCTCGCTCCAGCTCTGAAGACAGTCGCCGCTCTCTAGATCCCACAGCCGCACCGTGCCGTCTTCGCTGGCGCTGGCGAGTTGGTCGCCCGTCGGGCTAAAGGCAATCGCCCAAACCCAGTCGCGATGGCCGCGCAGGTCTTGATCGCATTGGCCAGTTTCTAGATCCCAGAGCCGAATGATCTGATCGGCTCCGCTGCTGGCCAGCCTTTGCAGATCTGGATGGCGCGGGTTGGGCGGCGCAAAGGCAATTGACTTGATCCAGTCCTGATGCTCATGACAGCTAAACAGCTGCCTGCCGTCTTCTGTCTGCCAAACTCGGATTTCGCCATCGCCATCGCTGCCCGCCAGCAGTCTGCCGTCTGAGCTAAAGGCCACTGACAAAATGCTGCCCAGCCTCTGAGCAAAGGTGGACTTGGCTAGGTCGGCTCCGGCAAAATTCACCCGATGCAGCGCCAGATCGCTCAAGTCGGTATGCCAGATGCTCAGCCCCGCCAGACTATAGCCGCTCAGGTCGGTTTTGAGCTGCCGAAACAAGGTCAGCAGATTTCCAGCGGCATAGCCGGGACTCTCCGGCAGGCTCGCCAGCACCTGATTCAGCTGCTGCTCTAGGCGGCTCGCGGCCTGAAACTGTCGCAGCAGGCGCTCAATTACAGGCTCCACAATCAGCCGAATTTGCCGATCGCGAATGTAGTCTTTGAGCGCAGCTTTCATCAAGCTGTGGCTTTGCAGCAGGCTAGATTCTAGACCGGGTGCTGCTCCATCAAACTGGCTCAGCTCCGCGCTGACTGCGGCCACAAACCGCTCGGTGACATATTCCATCACCACCGGCTGCTGCGTGTAGTGCTGCCCGGTTTTTTCAATCAGCGACCGTCGCATCAGCGAACTCACCGCCTCTAGGAGCTTGGTTTTGGGCGGTGAGCCGAGCAGATCTGCCTGTAGCTCGGCTAGGGAAATCGGCTCACGCGCCGTCGCCAGCCAGATCATAATCGCCTGCTCCAGCGACGAGAGGCGGTCAAACTGCTGGCTGAGCAGATGCCGGATATCGTCAAACACAATCGCGCCTTCGGCCAGAAACGCGCTCAGGCTGCCGTCAAACAGATCCTGAATCGTGCTGGCGACAATCTTCAGCGCCAGCGGATTGCCCGCATAGCGCTCGCTCAAGCTCTGCCAGTCGGTCTCACTGCCGCTGAAGCTGCCCTTGGCGGTCAGAATGGCGCGTGACTCGTCGCCCGTCAGGCCGCTGAGCCGGAGGGAGCGCACGGGCAGGCTCTCGCCTTCCAGCAGCGTCAGCTCTCTGGGGTTTTCGCGGCTGGTAATGACCAGACAGCTAGCATGAGCCGTCTGAGCCAGCCGCTTCAGCAGCTCGCCATAGCCGCTGTGCTGCGCCTGAAAATAGCCAGAATATTCGCCCGCCTGCAAAATGGTTTCCAGGTTATCTAGCAGCAGCAGCACCCGCCGCGCCTGCAAATATGCCATTAGCCGCGCCAGCCTGCTGGGCAAATCTGGCGGCAAGTCTTCAGCCTGAACCTGATCATCCGACAGCACCCGAATCAGATCCCCCAGCAGCGCTTCGACTGGCGGCGCGTTGCGAAGGCTGCGCCAAATCAGCCGCTCGCAGCCCGCCTGCTGAGCAATCTGCTCCGCTAGCTTCACCGAGAGCGAAGTTTTGCCAATCCCGCCCATGCCCAAAATCGAAATCGAGCGGCAGTTTTCTTCTACAATCCACTGCCTCAGCCGGGAAAGCTCAACGCTACGTCCCAAAAACTGAGACAGATCAATCGCCTCCCCCCAGTCAACCTGAACCGCCTGTCCCTCAGCTCGCTGCTCTAATCCCGCCTCCAGCGCCTCCTTCTCCAGCGCTCCCTTCTCCAGCGCCCCCGCATTCAACGAGTCCCCATCCGCTAATTCTCGCCGCTCCAACATCCCAGGCGCAGTCAACCGCCCCATCCGCTGCAAGACAGACTCGACGTTGCTTTTGGTGACGCGCTCGCCCAGCGCCTCAGAGAGCAGCTTCCAGAGCTTCGCGCCCGTATCTTTGATGTAGCCTGTGTCATAGCCCAGCCGCTCGGCCATTTCGGCGTAGGTTTCGCCATTCCAGCAGCCGCAAAAAATTTGAGTCTGGATCGTCGTCAACCGCAGCTGTAGCTCTGGCTGGAGATCGAGCAGCGCTAGGGCTGCTTCAGCCGTCATGTCGCTTTTAGCCGATCTGCTCATTTGACTTTACTTGTCACAGAACTCTTTCCCTAGGTCAGTGTCGGCAATGCAAGCGCACCGATAAGATAAAAAAGTTACAGAACATTAAATTAGCACAGAGTAAAACAGGCGTGACTTGTGACACGGCATGCACGGCTAAGCTTTACGCTGCTCTACGGTTTAGGTCGTTTGATCAAATAAATTTATCACAAATTGGCAGAGATGCCTCCCATGTCAGCTAAACGCAACCTCCCCCAACCGCTCTCTCCATCCCTTCAGCCAGCAGAACTGCTAGCAGAGATTGCTCGTCTGCGTCAGCAGATGGTGGGGCTAGAGCAGCAGGTTGAGTATCTGCGGCAATCTGGACGCGCTGAACGCAGTCAGCATCTAGCGCAGAAAACGGCGACTGAGCGAGTCAAAGATGAGTTTCTGGCAATTCTGTCACATGAATTGCGCTCGCCGCTCAATCCAATTTTGGGCTGGGCAAAGCTGCTGCGGGTTCATCGGTTTGACCCAGATGTGACACAGCGGGCGCTAGATGCGATTGAGCGCAACGCCAAGCTGCAAGTCCAGCTGATTGAAGATTTGCTAGATGTCTCAGAGGTTTTGCAGGGCAAGCTCCAGCTCAATGTTGAGCAGGTGAATTTGACCCAGGTGGTGGAAGCCGCCTTAAAATCCGTGAAGCTCGCCGCCCAAAGCAAGCAGATTACGCTGAGGAAAACGCTCGCCGCCTCGGTCTGGGTCGCGGGCGATGCAGCCAAGCTCCAGCAGGTTGTCTGGAATTTACTCTCTAATGCGGTGAAATTTACGCCAGATGGGGGACAGGTGCAGGTTTCTCTAGAGCAGATTCTCGGTCAGCCGGATCATCCAGAGAGCCGCCTCGCTCAAATCTGCGTCAGCGATAGCGGTCGCGGGATCAATCCCCAGTTCCTGCCCTATATGTTCGATCATTTTCGCCAAGCTGACAGCAGCATCACTCGCCAAGTCGGGGGATTAGGCTTAGGGCTAACCATTGTGCGGCATCTGGTCGAGATTCATGGCGGCATGATCGATGCCGAAAGTGCGGGGATTGACCAAGGTGCCGTGTTTTCTGTCACCCTACCGCTGCTAGATTTGAGTCCGCCCGTCTTGCCGCTGCCGTCGCCGCTGCCGCCGCGATCGATCGAGCAGGTGCGGATTTTGCTAGTAGAGCAAAATATTGATCTGCGGGACTATCTGGCGCTGGCGCTGGAAACCGCTGGAGCAGAGCTAATCACAGCGGGTTCTGCGGGCGAAGCGCTGGCGAAGCTGTCGCGCTTACAGCCAGAAATTTTAGTTTGCAAGCTCAATTTACCCAACGTCAACGGCATTAGACTGCTGCGGCAAATTCGCAGCCTAATGCCAGAACTGGGCGGCAAAATTCCGGCGATTGCCCTGATTAGCCATACGGGTGAATATAGCCAACAGGAGATTTTAGCTGCCGGATTTCAAAGCTATTTGTCCCTGCCTGTCGAGCCAGAAGAGCTGATTGAAGCGATCCATCGGCTGGTGCATCAGGTTAGCCAACAGCCATAAAACGCCTCCAGCGCTAGCCCGCCCCAATCGGTAAGCTAATCTCTACATGCGTCATGCCCTGGAGCTGGCTGCTAATTTGAAGGCTGCCGCCATAGAGATCAATAATCCGCTGGACGATAATTAGCCCTAGCCCTGCACCCTGCTGCTCATAGCACTTGCGCTCAAACTGCATATAGGCTCCCAGACTGGCAATCTGCTCAGGCGTCATGCCGCGCCCCTGATTGGTAATAGCGAGCCAAAACTGCCCGCCCTGCCTGCCGCTGCTGACATTCACCGTCTCACCGGGTTCAGAAAACTTGAAGGCATTGCTCAGCAGCTCTTCGACTAGCTTATAAAAATGCGATTCTGCCATTCCTAAAACCAGATCGAGCGGATCTGACGACTGAACTTTCAGATCGGCTGAGCGCTGACGTGACTCGGCAATTTGCTGAGCGCTCTCTGCCAGAATCAGGTCTGCGCCGTGGGTGCATTGACTTTGCAGCTGCTGCTGTCGCTCTGGATTTTGGGTGAGCAGCTCTAGCTGACTGTAGAGCAAAAAGTTTTGTAGCAGCTGGTGCAGCCGCAGCGCTGAGCTGTGAATCGACTCGGCAAATTCTTTGACTTCGGCGCGCTCAATCGTCTCGGCCTCGCGAAACAGCAGCTCCGAGAAGCCCAGAATGCCGTTGAGCGGCGTGTTTAGCTCATGTGGCAAGGACTGAGCAATATTTTGGCGCAGCGCCTGCATTTGCGATTTGGCGCGGCTCTGGATTGCAGCCTGCCGCTCAAACCGACGGGTGATCGCCTGGAGCAATTCGGTGGCAGTGCAGGGCTTGACCAAATAGTCATCTGCACCCAGATTCATGCCCTGGCGCAGGTCAGCGCGAGTGGTGCGTGCCGTTAAGAAAATAAACGGCGTGGTGGCGGTAGCCGGATGCTGCTGGAGCTGAGCCAGCACGGCATAGCCATCCATTGCGGGCATGGCCACATCGCAGAGGATCAGATCTGGCAGCGTTTCTAAGGCTAGCTTTACGCCCAGAGCGCCGTTGGCAGCGGTTTGAATCTGATAGCCTTCTAAGCTCAAGACATCTTGAATCGACTCCCGAATAAACGGATCGTCCTCAATCACTAAAATTGTTTTGCTCGACATGATTTTGCTCAGCCTAAACCGGCCTCTGAAGCCGTAAGAATATAGATCGGGATCGCTGCTGCCCTACAGCCCTAGCGTCACCGTGAAAGTTGTGCCCGTTCCCGGCTGGCTTTCGACGGTGATCTGCCCCTGATGAATCTCGACGCACTGTTTGACAATCGCCAATCCCAGCCCCGTACCTGGAATATTGCCCACGTTGCTACCCCGATAAAACGAATTGAACAGGCAAGCCTGATCATCTGCCGCAATCCCAATGCCCTGATCTTGAATTTGGAAGCAGAGCTGCCGAGCTTGGTGGATCAGCCGAAACTGAATTTTGCTGCCTGCGGGCGAATATTTGATTGCATTCGACAGCAGATTTGACAAGATATGCCGCAGCAGCCGTTCATCCAGGTTAAAACTCTGCGCTGGGGCGCTGAGGCCAACGGTCGTCAGCTCAATCACCTGGCTGGCGTCGGTTTGAAATGGCTCAATTAAGTCTTGGCAAAAGCTCAGAACCGGCAGCGGCTGGGGCTGATAGTCAAAGCAGCGAGATTCTGTTTCGCCCATAATCAGCACATCTTCTAGCAGCTGATTCATCCGCTCTACTGCCGATTTTGCCCGCTGAATGTAGCTATGGCGCTTTTCTGGGGAGAAGGCTTCGGGCGGGTAGTCAAGCAGATCGAGCGAAAACAGCACGGCGCTGAGCGGGTTGCGAAATTCATGCGAGACAATTGAGACGAACTGCGACTTCATTTGGTTTAGCGCCTGCTCTTGCTCCAGCGCTCGCTGCACCGATAGCTCAGCTTGGTGGCGGTTCAGGGCAATTTCAATCGTGACGCTCAGATCGCGTAGGTCAAACGGCTTGACAATATAGCCAAACGGCTCGGCGGCTTTTACCTGCGCCAGCGTCGCCGCATCGGCATGGGCGGTCAAAAACACCACCGGCAATTGATAGGCTTGCCGCATCTGCATTGCTGCCGCCACGCCAGTTTGCTCGCCCTGCAAATGAATATCCATCAGCACCAGATCAGGCCGCTGCTGCGCCACTGCCGCCAGAGCTGCTGCTGCCGAATCAACAGTACCCGTCACCCCATAGCCCAGCCGAATCAGGCTCTCTTCAATATCGAGCGCAATCACGGTTTCATCTTCAACGATTAAAATTTGGGCGGGTGACATATGGCGGCGGCTGTGGCGGCTGTGGCGATTCGGCGCAAGTTTGGCTAATTTGCAAGGCTAACTACATAGCTGGATTTAAGCAGCTTTTGCAAAGCGAATTAAAAATCGGGTTCCGACTGAGCGATCTAACTCTAGCGTTCCCCGGATTTGGCGCGTCAGTGCATTCACTAGGCGCAGCCCCAGCGAGCGACTGGTTTGCAGATCGACGGTTTCAGGAATGCCAATGCCGTTGTCAGCCACCGTCAAAATATAGTCTTGCTCAGTGGCGACAAACTGGACGGTAATTAGCCGGAATGATGGGGTTATAGCATCAGCAGGCAGCTCTGGAAAAGCGTATTTAATCGCATTGGAAAACAGCTCGTTGATAATCAGCCCGCAGGGAATGACAGTATCAACCGGCAGCTCTAGCGATTCGACCTGAATCGACAGCTCAATCATCGCGGCATTTAACATATAAGACTGCCGCAGATCGCGGGTGAGGCTCTGCACATAGTCAGCAAAGTCAATCTGCGCCAAGCTGTCTGACTGATAGAGCTTTTCATGCGCCATTGCCATCGCCTTCACCCGCTGCTGGCTTTCGGAAAGCACGGCAAGGCTCTTGGGGTCTTCGATTGCCCGCGCCTGGAGGCTGAGCAAGCTCTGGATCATTTGCAGATTGTTCTTGACGCGGTGATGCAGCTCCTTCAGCAGCACTTCTTTGTCAGAGAGCGAAACAATCAGCTCTTGGGTGCGCTGCTCCACCCGCGCTTCTAGATCCTGATTCAGCTGATAGAGCGCGGCTTCGGCCTGCTTGCGGTCGGTAATTTCAATATCGACGCCATCCACCACAAACTCGCCGCTGGCTCCCCAGGCAAACCGCGCCGTGCGCGCCAGCCATTTTTCGGTCGTTGAGCCGTCGGGCTGCGGCAGCCTGACTCGGTATTCTAGATAGCTAGGCGCTGGTTTGACCTGAGCCTGCTGAATGATCTGGTTCCAGGCTTGCAGATCGTCCGGGTGCAGCAGCTCAGCAAAGCTGGCCGAGCGACTGCCGAGCTGCTCTGGAGTTAGCCCCAGCAAATCTTGATAGGCATCGCTGGCATAGGCAAAGCCGACGCTGCCGTTGGCCGGATAGAGGCAGCGGAACACGCCCCCCGGCAGGTTGGCCATAATCGTATCGAGCAGCTCTTGGTTCTCTTGCCAAGCCACTTCAGCCAGCTTCAGCAGCACCTCACTACGCTTGCGGGTGCTAATATCCATCACCATGCCCACCATGCGGACGGGCTGCTCGGCCTCGCGAATGCTCTGGCCTCTGGCGAGCAGCCAGTAGATTGCGCCGTTCGGATGCAGCAGGCGATACTCGGCCTCAAACGGCTGATCGGTGGCAATCGCCTGCTGGAGCTGCTGCTCAACTCGCGCTAGATCTTTAGGATGGACTCGCTGCGTCCAGTCTGAGTAGCTGAGCTGTCTAATTTCTGGTTTGATCCCCAGCGCGGCAATTGCTTCGCCGTTCCAAGTCACGATATTTTGGCATAGATCCCAGTTCCAAATGCCGATTTGGGTCGAGGCCAGCGCTAGCTGATCGGTAACGGCGGGATGTGCGGGCGCGGGTCGTAGGATTCGCAGCCGAGGCTCTGCAAGCGAGCAGACTACCGTCGAAATCAGCTCAGCTTGCTGCGGCTCGGCCAAAATCAACTCGCAGGCAATCTGCTGAGGCTGGAGTGACTGCAAGCATTGGTCTATGATCGGGCTGTTTGACTGAGGCAACTGGCTTTGCAGCGGCAAAACTTCGGCCAGATCCCGTCCGACTAGCCGCGCTATGGGCTGCTTCACCAGCCGACTAAAGGCTAAATTACAGGACTGAATGACTCTCAGCTGATCGACCCAAACCAGCGGATCTGCGATGGCCTCTAGCGCAGACTCAATTTGCTGAACATACGAATTGCGCGGATCAAGGTCGTTCACAGGGAGAGATTGACATGAAAGATTCAGCTCGGCGCTCTCTTCTATTGTGCAGCCTTTTACAGCAGGCTCACGCCCCCAGACTGAAAGTTTTGGCAACGTGAGTCGCTCAACAGAATAGTCGCCCTAGCCTGAATAGCCGATCGATCAGTCGCACTTATGCTTTCTTATGCTTCGGCCCAGAGCTGCGAGACGCGGCCTTCTGGCATCCATTTCGCAATTTCCTGAATTCTCGCTTCAGACAGCTCGGCTTTGGTCGCGCCAAACACCGCTTTCACCAGCTGTTCTACATTCCGCTCTGGCGGCAGCCCGCCTTCGTTGGCTACCCGGAACAAGAACCGATCAGAGTCAATTTTGAAAATTCCTGGCCCTTGCCAAGGCGGACGCACCCGGCTGAGTAAGCCAACAATCGGATTGGTGTCTTTCCAGAGATCGTTCACTTCAAGCTCTTGCAAAGCTTTAACATCTGTCGCTTCTGGGGCAACAGCGGGCTCATGCAGCTCGGCCTCAACTCGGTCAGCCGATTCGGTGGTCATCAGATC
>CASBQH010000044.1 GCA_949127695.1 Synechococcales cyanobacterium PMM_0073 | reverse complement strand
TTCCAATCTGCCAGAGATTCCAGAAACACCTCTGCGCCCAGATAAGTTTCGAGAATCGCCCAGTTTTCGGCCATTTCGGCATCGGGATTAATTGCGTCAAACACCAAAAACCCATCCGGCTTCAGCACCGACTTGACGGCTGAAAGCACCTCGCGCCAGTAGTCTAGCGGATAGTAGCAGCTAAATCCGGTGGCGAAGGCTAGATCAAACTGGGCAGGCGGGTAGTCGAGTTCGTTGGCGGCAGCGAGCTGGACGCCTTTGAATAGCTTGGAGTTGAGCTGTGAGCCTCTGGAATTGAGCAGATCCCGCGATACCGTGCTGATTTCTTGGCCATAAAACACGGCCTCCCATTCATTCCAGGGATAGATCAAAAAGCTGACCCCGCAGCCCAGATCGAGGCAGCGCTGGTTTTTCTTCGGCTTGGCGAGTTCCCAAAACGGCGAGGTGACGCGGCTGGTCAGCAGTCCGGCCTGCCATTCCTGATAAATCGGCATTTCCAGCACTTCAGCAGGCAGCTCAAACGGCTCGCGGCGATATTCGCGGTTAAACCGCAGCGCTACGGCTTCAAATTGCTCCTGCCAGCTGGGAGACTGACTGCCCAAAAACGATGAGAGATCTGAGCGACCTGGGGACTTTGACTCGCCTCGTTTTTGTGCCATGTCGGAAAGTTGAGTGAAAAACGCTAAGTCTTGGATTATCCCATTGCTGCCCTGGATCTGAATCGTTCAAACTCAAAACTTAGCCTTTGAGCGCCCGCTGAAAGTTTTGGCGATAAGACTTATTGGCAATCATATAGACTGGCCAAAGCAAGGCCAGATGCAGCTTGCCCTCGGTGAAATTGGTGCGGTGAAAGCCTGTCCAAAACTTCCAAACGCCGCCAACATAGACCACAATCACAGCCAGCACCAGTAAATTACCCATAGAACGCCTCCAGAAGCTAAAGCTTTTCTTCAAGTGTAGAAGCTTCAAGTGTAGAGTAGCCCACCGAACTCTGGCGACTGGGCAAAGTATGTTCAAATCAGAACTCTTTAGGATAGAGCTATGGGATCATTCCTGTGAGCTGCCCCTGGTTTGATTAATCCTCAATTTTTGGCCTCAGCTTATAAATTCCAAACGTAAATTCCAAACGTAAATTCCAAACATAAATTTCAAACAAGAGATCAGGAGCAATTATGAGAGCAGTGCTGATGGCAGGCGGATCGGGGACAAGGCTACGTCCGCTCACCTGTGATTTACCCAAACCGATGGTGCCGATTCTGAATCGCCCCATTGCTCAGCACATTATTAATCTGCTCAAGCGACATCACATTACCGAAGTGATTGCGACGCTGCATTACCTGCCCGACGTGATGCGCGACTATTTCCAGGACGGCAGCGACTTTGGCGTGCAGATTACCTATGCGGTCGAAGAGGAACAGCCGCTGGGCACGGCAGGCTGCGTCAAAAACGTGGCTGAGCTGCTAGATGATACGTTTCTGGTCATCAGCGGCGACTGCATTACTGACTTTGATTTGAGCGCAGCGATTCGGTTTCACCGCGAGCGACAGGCCAAAGCGACGCTGATTCTGGCCAGCGTTCCCAACCCAATCGAGTTTGGCGTGGTGATTACCGATGAGCAACAGCGGATCAAGCGGTTTTTAGAGAAGCCTTCGAGCAGCGAAATTTTCTCCGATACGGTAAATACCGGCACCTATATTCTGGAGCCAGAGGTGCTGGACTATCTGCCGTTTAACCAGGAGGCCGATTTTTCCAAAGATCTGTTTCCGCTGATGCTGGAAAAAGGCGAGCCGATGTATGGCTACGTGATGCAGGGCTACTGGTGCGATGTTGGCCACTTAGATGCCTACCGCGAGGCACAATATGCGGCGCTTTACCAGCGAGTGCATCTGGAGTTTGACTATCTAGAGCGCTCTCCCGGACTTTGGGTGGGGCAAAACACTTACATCGACCCTGCCGCCCGGATCGAGATGCCCACGCTAATCGGCCACAACTGCCGGATTGGGGCACGCGCCCAGATTGCTTCAGGCACGGTAATTGGCGACAACGTAAATGTGGGCATAGAGGCTGATCTAAAGCGCCCGATTATCTGGAATGGCGTGATTATCGGCGATGAGGCGCATTTGCGAGCCTGCGTGGTGGCGCGAGGGACGCGGATTGACCGGCGGGCGCATGTGCTGGAAGGCGCGGTAGTCGGTTCGCTGACGGCAGTGGGCGAAGAGGCGCAAATCAGCCCGAATGTGCGGGTCTGGCCGAGCAAAAAAATTGAGCCAGGAGCCATCCTCAACATGAATTTGATTTGGGGACAGACGGCGCATCGCAATCTGTTTGGCCTCAGAGGCGTGTCGGGGCTGGCCAACATCGACATCACGCCAGAGTTTGCGGTACGGCTGGGCGCGGCTTTTGGCTCCACGCTCAAGTCAGGAGCCTATGTTGCTGTGTCGCGCGATCAGCGGCCCATTGCCCGGATGGTGTCGCGCTCGTTGATTGCGGGGCTGATGTCGGTGGGCGTGAACGTGAAAAATATGGAGGCGACAGCGATTCCGGTGGCGCGCTCGGCGGCTCCCACTTTGGCGGTTTCTAGCGGCATCCATGTGCGGGTGCATCCAGAGCGGCCTGACCATATTTTGATCGAGTTTTTTGACCACAAGGGGATCAATTTCTCGAAAGCCCGCGAGAAGAAAATTGAAGGTGCTTACTTCAAAGAAGATTTCCGCCGCGCTCAGATCCAGGAAATTGGCACAGTTTCGACAATTTCGCAGGCGACCGAAATCTACAGCGCCAGCTTTGAGCGGCATTTGAACAGTGAGGTGATTCGCAACAGCAACTCGAAGGTGGTGATTGACTATGTTTACGCGGTTTCTGGAGCCGTATTGCCGCAGATTTTGGGCAAGTTTGGCTGCGATGCCGTCGTGCTAAACGCCAGCCTCAGCCAGCTGATTCCGTCAGTCGCCGACCGCGAAACGCTGCTGAACCAGCTGGGTCATGTGGTTGAGGCGCTAAAGGCAAACTTGGGCGTACAGGTTTCGGCCAACGGCGAGCAGTTTATTCTCGTAGACGAAGCAGGCAGCACGATCCGCGCCGAAATGCTGACGGCGCTGATGGTGCATATGATTTTGACGGATCACCCGCGCGGTACGGTGGTGGTGCCCGTGAATGCCTCCAGCGTCGTGGAGCAAATCGCCCGCCGGCACGACGGCCAGGTCATCCGCACCAAGGCCAACCCGACTGCGCTGATGGAAGCCTGCCATGCCAACGCCAACGTGGTGCTGGGCGGCAGCGGCGAAATGGGCTTTATCTTCCCGCAGATTCACCCCGGCTTTGATGCGATGTTCTGCATTGCCAAGCTCATCGAACTGCTCTCGATCCAGCAGCGCGAGTCCTACGGCAATGCGCCGCGCACGCTCGGCCAACTCCGCGCCGAACTGCCGCGCGTCTCCCACCGCAGCCTCACCGTCCGCTGCCCCTGGGCAGTCAAAGGCTCGCTGATGCGCCACTTGGTCGAGACGCACCCAACCGAAAATCTGGACTTAACCGACGGGGTGAAAATCTTTAACGCCCTGCATGATAGCTGGGTGCTGGTGCTGCCGGATGCGGGTGAACCGCTGGTGCATCTCTACGCCGACAGCGCCAATCGCGGCTGGGTAGACGAAACGCTGCGCGAATATCGGGCGCAGGTGCAGGAGTTTGTGGATAGCGATCATGGCTCGGAAGATCAGCTAGAGGAAATTGAATAATTTAATAAATATTCAGATCTTGCGCCGAGTCAGCCAGTCGCTTTAGCGCAATGCTGGCAGCGGCGGACACATTAGGATGGCTGTCTTTTTCTAAATATTGCAGAGCCGAGAGACTCTTGGCTGTGGGTAAATTGCCCAAGGCTTCAGCCAGTCGCTGACGTACCAGCCAGTCTTCGGCCTGAGCAAACCGCAAAATCGCATCCACAGCGCTCAGATCTTTGATTTCACCCAAAGCCGCAATGGCCGCCTGATGCAGCACTACCTCCTCGCTATCCAGCGCCTGAATCAGCAGGTCATGGGCACGCGGATCTTTGAGGTTGCCCAGCGAAACCGCCGCGCTGAAGCGCACCAACCAGTCAGTATCTTCATAAAAAGCACGCGAGAGCGGCTCAAAGGCACGCGGATCTTCCAGGTATCCTAGCGCACCCGCCGCATCCGCCCGGATGCCATAGTCTGGGTCGCTGGCCAGCAGATCAATCAAAATTGGGTAGCAGTCGGCAGTTGACTTAATGCCCAACGCAAAGACAGCCATTGAGCGAATCTGGAGGTTTTTGTCGGTCAGCACTTTTTTAATCAGCGGCACAGCCTGCTCAGCCGGAATATCTCGCAAAGCCGCCAGAGCCAGCATCCGATCTTTGGAATTCTCGCTGTCAAGCTGACTCGAAATTTGCTCCAGGTTGAGCTGACTCATAGCAATTCACCGAACGCGCCTATCCTGCTTATTATAGGGCTGCTGATAGAACGGCTGGGCTGCGCCGTAGAATCTGCCTCAAGCCGAAGGCTCTAGCGCAAGATCTATCTACAGCGCAAAGACTATAGCGCAAAGACTATAGTGCAAAGACTAATGCTCAAGACAGGCGGCTCAGCCCGATTCTCCAACGCTACTCAGTCTAGTTGGCCAATCCTGCCAGTTTAGACAGGCCAAGCCGCCGCCGGGACTTCGCCGGGACTTCGCCTGACTAAGTTGCAATGCTCAAGACGCAGCTATATCTGGATGGTGATTTATTTTTTTGACAGCTTGCCAGTTTGATTCGCTCTTTGCCAGCTACGCCATATGTAGCGTAGGAATGAAAGACTATTGGATTATTGCCTCTATATATAGATGAACTTTGTAGCTTTCCCCCCTTAATAATTCAGATCTGCCTCTATCGTGATGGCGCTAGGGGTTGAGAGAGTTGTCCTAAACGGTTGCGCCCCTGGTTAATTTATGATATTCGTAGAATAAAGGTAGACGACTGGTTCAAATCAGAAGTCAGCCGATGTTACAGAGATAAATTTAGTCTTGTAGATTTGCCTTGGCGCTTGGGTATGTTGACTGCAACCTGCTGAACTCAAAGCTTAGCGATCCGTTGCTTGCCGTTCAGGTTAACAGAAACCAACGCCAATTCTGACAGATAAAATTTCTCTGCTGCGGCTGTTAGCCAGCATTAAATTTTTGCGCTTATCTCATACTCGCGCTTCTCTGAGGTCTGAAAGAATAGACCCAGGTCTTAATCTCTGCGAAGCCACTGTTTACAGCCTAGAGACTAGGCTGATATTTGTGTCAGCGGCTTTTAAGGCAGTTAGCAATTCGGCAAAAGTTAGAAAAATTTGTATTTGCAGATTCTGAGAGCAGTCGTCTTGCTAGGGAGCCTCAGATCGGCAGCACCAAACGGCTCACGTCGCCATACTGCGCTGAAATAACTGCTGAAAAATGCCAGTCATAGCGTCTTTAGACAGAAATTTTGCAGATCAGACCACAAATATTGACTTTTTTCATTTACAAAAGATTTAATCGTGCTAAATTTAAATAGTCCAGAGAAAAATCAATTGATTGCTCTCTGGCGACCGGGAAATGTTTCATGCTGACTCTTTACTTCAATTGAATTGGTCTGTCGGGTCTTTAATTACTGTGATGAATTGGAAGAGTAAAGAGGAAGCATTTAGACTGCGAATCTATCAGGTTTGCAGCTCTGTCCAAATATCTATTACCCAATTACTTGAGGAGAAGAAACCCATGGAAACGCTTGCATACCTTCAGGTAGATGAAGCGAGTTCTGAGAAAGAGCTAACGCTGGAAGCTGTGAAAATGTCAGGTAAGCTGACAGGCGTAATGCTGGGCGCTGCGGGTGCTGCAATTGCGGTAGGCTTGGCTCAAGCTCCGGCTCAAGCCTATGGCTACGGCGGCGGACATGACAGCGGCTGCTACGATCGCTGCGAGCCAGTTTTTGTCGGCGGTGGCTTTCAGGTCACTTCCTACAGAACCTACGATGTCAGCTTCAAGCATGACGACGGCTGCTATGACGACTACTGCGGCGTCAGCTATGGCGGCGGTAGTTACGGTGGTGGCTATGGCGGCGGCGGCGATGGCGGCGGTTGCTACGACTACTGCGGCGTCAGCTACGGCGGCGGCGGTGGCTATGGCGGCTGCTACGATCCTTGCGGCGTTGCAACTCCCTACGGCGGCTATGGCGGCGGCTACGGCGGCGGCTACGAGGATATTAGCTACGGCGGCGGCTATGACGATGGTTGCTATGACTACTGCGGCGTCAGCTACGGCGGCGGCTACGGCAGCTTCAGCACCTACGACATCCAGTCTGCGCTGAGCTATTCCGGGTTCCACATCTCGGTAGATGGCGTCTTCGGCTCGGAAACTCACCATGCTGTTAAAGCGTTTCAGCAAGCGGTGGGACTGGTTCCCGATGGCATCGTTGGACCAGCCACCGCAAGCGCTTTGGGACTCTAACTAGGGGTAGTAATCGAGTCGTCTAGGCTGCTATTTGAGCAGATTACTTTTAATCTGTCAAGTCTCAGCCTCACTAAGCTGTGGGAGGTTAATTTCTCCCACAGCCTTCTTGATAAGTTGGCATCTGCTATTTAGCAGGGGTTACAATCACTTTCCGGCAGGCACTTGTTGCAGATATCTGTGACGAGATTTTAAGTATGTTTAAAATCTGATGAGTGCCCTTTAACTGATCGACTGATTTAACCCGTACCGTTAAATTTAAGTTTTATTGAATAGGCTGGAGCAAAATCTGATTAATTTTTTTAATGACTATATCTAGCGTCCGTAAGCAGATTGCTGCGGTGCAGATCTTACATCTGGCGTCTACGCCAAAATAGGTTTGCCAAATATTTGTTAGAAACGCTGAAAATCCTTCCCTGACTGAGGTTCAAAGACTACTAATTTTTCTGCATCAATGTAAAAATGATGACAGAGCGGTTTGTCTAGATTCAAACTGAATCGAATCCAGCAGCTTTAGCTCATCTAGATTGAGCAGAACAAGTCAACCTCTTGCACAAGTCAAGGAATTATTATGGAAACAGTTGCTTACCTTGAAGTGGCTCAAGACTACGAGCAGTCTGAGGCACAGTCATTGGCTCAAATTTCTGAGCGAGCCAAGCGCTCCGGCAAGGCAATTGCCACTGGCCTGGGAGTTGTGGCTACCGCCTGGACCGGTGGCTTGCTGACGACAGCCCCAGCGCTGGCCAACAACTGGGGCTGCTGCCGCCCCACTCGCCCGATTGCAGTAGCCCCCTGCTGCCGCCCCAGCCGCCCGATTGCGGTAGACCCCTGCTGCCGCCCCAGCCGCCCGGTCTATCACCCCGTTAGCACTCCCCGCTGCATCAGCTACTGCGACTCAAACCAGCCTGACTACGGCGAAGGGGACTACAACGAAATCTCTTTCCAGTCTTACACCGACGGCAATAATCTCAGCTTGGGCGATGCCGGACAAACTGTAGCGCTGCTGCAACAAACTCTGGCTGATCTGGGCTATTCGGTCAGCGTAGACGGGCTGTTTGGCCGTCAGACCGAGTCTGCTGTCGCCGCGTACCAAGCAGATCGGGGGCTGTTTGTAGATGGAATTGCGGGCGGTCAGACGCTAGATAGCCTAGGAATTGCCGGCTTTGGAGCATAGCAATCCTAGGCAGAGATGAGCCAGTAGTCTGGCTAGCTTTGAACATGCGGCTTTGCCACAGGTGGCTTCATCTAGCCAAATCCTAGATTTCAGAGATTGCCCTCTCTGAAATCTAGGCAACCTGAGCATTGCCGCTTTATTTATAAAGCAGTTTGGTTGACTTGAACCGGTAAGATTTTGACAGACTCTAAGCAGCGATCAACCTGCTAAATCAGCCTACTGAATTAATAAATCAGAGCGCCCTGAGAAGTTGAGGAGTTGTTAACTAGTACGATAGTACCATATTATGCCGCAGCTACAAGCTTTAATTTTTGATGTAGATGGAACGCTGGCTGACACTGAGCGAGACGGACATCGAGTCGCGTTCAATCAGGCGTTTGCGGCAGCGGGGCTAGATTGGAACTGGTCGGTGGAGCAGTATGGCGAGCTGCTGAGCGTGACGGGCGGCAAGGAGCGAATTCGGTTTTATCTGGATCAATATTTGCCTGAGTTTAAGCCTGAGCTGCCCGTGGGCGTGAGCGAGCGAGACTGGATTGCTGGACTGCACAAATCTAAGACGCATTACTATACGAGCCTGATGCAGTCGGGTGATATTCAGCTGCGTCCTGGTGTGCGGCGGCTGCTGACTGAGGCGAGAGCCGCCGGACTGCGGCTGGCCATCGCCACAACTACCACGCCTGCCAACGTGACGGCGCTGTTGCAGGCCGTGCTGGCTCCCGATAGCCTCGACTGGTTTGAGGTGATTGCGGCGGGCGATATTGTGCCAGCCAAAAAGCCTGCGCCCGATATTTATCTCTATGCGCTGGAAAAAATGCAGCTTGATCCAACGCAATGCTTGGCCTTTGAAGATTCTGAGGCGGGCTTGCGCTCAGCCGCTCAGGCGAATCTGACCACGGTGATCACGCTGAATGACTACACGCGCGGCCAAGACTTTACCGGAGCAGCGCTGGTGCTAGATCATTTAGGCGAACCGGAGCTGCCGTTTGAGCTGATTCAGGGTGAGGTGCAGTCCCGCTATTTTGATCTCGATTTAGCGGCAAGGCTGATTTGAGCTGAATTGCATCAGCTAGTTGGGGCTAGCTCTATGGGCTAACTCGCGCGGTTCATAAAGATTTTTGCCCGGTTGCAGCACAGATCGTCTAAGCTAGCTGGGAGCCTTTACCTAATCCAAGCGACTGACCCGTGTTGAAACGTCTTCCTCCAATTTCTTTAGCCTTGGCGCTGAGCTTGGGCATCACTCAGTCTGTGATTCGACCCGCAAATGGACAGGCACTGGTGCCGCATGTGCTGCAATTAGACGGCGAGCAGCTAGAGCAGCAGGGGCTAATTTTGGTGCAGGAAGCCGCTCAGCTGGCGCAGTTTCAGCAGTATCAGCTGGCGCTGGTGCGGGCGCAGCTTGCCTCGCAGCTCGTACCCGACAATCCGCAGGCTTGGGCGCTGTTGGGCAGCCTCTATCTACAAACCGAGCAGTTTAACCCAGCGATTCAGACCTTGCTGAAAGCGCAGTCGTTAGACAAAGAGAATTCGGCGATTTTGTTTGCGTTGGGCTCGGCTTACTTTCAGCAGGAAAACTATCCGGCCTCGGTGCAGTATTTTAAGTCGGGGCTGAAGCTGAAGTCAGATATGCCGGGAGCGCTGTTTGGCTTGGGCAACGCCTATTACAAGCTGGGGCAATATGACGAGGCGATTCGGCAGCATGAGAAGGCCGTCAAAATCGACGAGAAGTTTTGGCCGGCGATTAACAATATTGGCCTGATTCTGTATGAGCAAGGCGAGACTGAGGAGGCAATTGCTCAGTGGGAAAAGGCAGTAGCAATTGACGAAACTCAGCCAGAACCCAAGCTGGCTCTAGCAATTGCCCTTTACAGCAAGGGCATGACTACCGAAGGTCTAGAGATGGGAGAAGCAGCGCTGAGACTGGACAGCCGCTATGCAGACGCTGAATTTTTGCAGAAAAACCTCTGGGGCGAGCGCCTAGTCAGCGAAGCCGAGACGTTTTTTGCCCTGCCTCAAATCCGCGACGCGCTCTCTGAAATTAACAGCGAGTTGCTAACGCAGCCGCAGCCGCAATAGCCTGAAGCGCAGCTAAACAAAAAGCTAGACAAGAAGCTAAACAAAGTGATAGGGCGGTAGTGCGTCACTCAGAGCAATTTCCCAGCGCTGGTACTGCTGCTGCCATTGGCTCAGCTGCTGTTGTAATTCAGCCTCTAGCTGTAGCTCGCTCAGTAGATAAAGGCTTTGGTGGCCTTCGGTTTCTCCGCGCTGAAGCAAGTAGTGACTGCTGACTTGCTGAATCAGCGATTCTAGATCTTGCTGCTGCTGTTGCTCCCAGTCAGCCTGCTGCTGATAGAGCCGCTTCTTGGCCAGGAAGTAATCTTTGCCTTTGGTATCGGCAGCAATTGGGGCTTCTGGGAAGAGCAGCGCAGTCAGCTTCAGCCTATATTCGGCCTTGCCCTGAAGCTGGCTGAGCTTGGTTAAATAGTCCTGTTGATGCGACTGAAGATGATCAATTAGCCCCTGCCGCGAGACAAAGTAAGTGCCAAACCGCAGCGGCAGTACGGTGGTTTGCTCAAAAATTTCCTGGATGATCCGGTCATGCGACAGCACGGCCTGCACCAGCTGGCGGTCGGCCTGCTGCAAAGATTCTGCGGGCAGATCGGGTTCCACCAATGCCGCCAGTTTTTCGGTTTGAATCAGCTCTAGCGCTCCACAAATTCCTTCTGGTAGCGCTAGCGGCTGCGATTTTAGTAGAAAAGCGTAGGTATACATGGGCTCTGGCTGGAGTTCTATGGCAACGGATGGATCAGCTAGGACGCGAAGACGGCCAAGTGGCGAGAAATAACGGATGATTTATGTCCTGATTATAAAGTTAGCCACAAAAAACCCAGCTTGGGTTGAAGCTGGGTGGAAGATGAAGTTGAATGGGTCGCTCAAGCGATCGGCTAGCCTGCGGCGAGCTAGTGGGCTGGAGCCGCTTTGGCCTCATGAGCAATTTCCGCAAACTTGCCGTTGGTATGGCCGTTGCCGCTGCGGGGGTGAATCACGCCATAGCCACCGTGGTTGCGCTCATAGATCACGTTGATTTCGCCTGTGTCAGCGTTGCGGAACATGAAAAAATCATGGTCAACTAGCTCAAGCTGCTCCATCGCCTGATCGAGCGTCATTGGCGGCATGGCAAAGTACTTGGTACGCACCACCTGCCCAGGCAGCACCGGAGCCTGATCATCTGGAATCAGCGTCTCGACGGGCTGCGCTTCCAGAAATTCAACGGCCTTGACGGGGACATGGGTTTGGGTATGGCGCTTCTCTTTGAATTTACGCAGCTGGCGGGCGATCTTGTTGGCCACCAGATCAATGCTGGCATAGAGACTCTCGCTGCTCTCTTCAGCCCGCACTACGGCTCCGTTGGCGTAGATCGTCACTTCAGCAGTTTGGTTAGGATTGATCCGAGGGTTCCGAGCGACCGACAGATGAACATCAACTTCGGTGGTGATATTTTGAAAATGGCTGACGGCCTTTTCAATTTTTTGATGCACGTACTCATTGATCGCTTCGGTGATTTCGATGTTTTTGCCCTGGATAACAAGCTTCATAAGCTCTCTCCTTAAAACAGTTAGGTCGAATACATCCACACTAACACCTTGTATTCTGGACGACAGAGCGGTTAAAGATCTTTTGCATCCGTTGATATTTCTTGATTTGAACCTTGTCACATTCCGCAAAACTTCCGTTTTTCTACGCTTGCTTCTAATGGGTAGACCTGAGATGATAAAGAACCGGAGCGTTAAGTGATGCCGAGCCTGAAGCCCTGCTGGCTCTATCAACCCGGTTTAACTCCCTACGATTTAGCCTGGGACTGGCAGCGACAGGCGCTAGCCGCAAGGCGTGAGCAGCCAGAACTCAATGACCTGCTAATTTTGCTAGAGCACCCGCCGGTCTATACGCTGGGGCAGGGATCAAGTCTGGAATTTCTGAAGTTTGATCCGGCTGAGCGTGAGCATTTGCTGCACCGAACCGAGCGCGGCGGCGAAGTGACCCATCACTGTCCGGGGCAGCTGGTGGGCTACCCAATTTTGAACCTGAAGCGACATCAGCCCGATTTGCACTGGTATCTGCGGCAGCTAGAAGCCATGATCATCTTGCTGCTGGAGCGCTACGGGCTGCGAGGCGAGCGGATGGCGGGCATGACGGGCGTTTGGGTAGCGGGGCGGAAGCTGGCGGCAATTGGCATTAAGGTGAGCCGCTGGATCACGATGCATGGATTTGCGCTGAATATCTGCCCAGACTTGAGTGGCTTTGAGCAGATCGTCCCCTGCGGTTTGGCGCTGCCTGTGGGCAGCATGGCGGAGTTTTTGCCAGATCTTGAGTTTGCTCAGGTGCAGCAGCAGCTGGCAGACTGCTTTGCCGAGGTATTTAATTTGGAGCTGATTCCGGTGGCTGGAGAGCTGGCTGGCTTAGCGCCTGAATGATTTTGACATTGGCGACCGGGAAGGCAAACTGCTCTAGCTGATTCACCTCCACCCAGCGAATTTCGTCAGATTCGAGCGGCTGGGGGTTGCCGCTGAGGTGGCGGCAGTGGTGGACATTGAGCGTGACGTGAAAATGGGTGTAAGCGTGGTTAATCGTGATCAGATGCTCGCCAACCTCGATCTCAATGCCGAGTTCTTCTTTAATTTCGCGCTGGATGCATTGCTCGACGGTTTCGTTTGGCTCAATTTTGCCGCCGGGAAACTCCCAGAGTCCACCCAGCAAGCCCTCCTGCCGCCGTCGGTCAATCAGAATTTGCCGCTGGTCATTCCAGATCACGGCCACGCCAATTTGCTTATGCGGCACCGGAGCGCGGGTTTCGGAGACGGGCAGATTATTTTGCATCTGGGTTTGGTGGGCGATACAGCAGAAGTTCCAGGGGCAGAGCAGGCAGGCGGGCTGTTTGGGCTTGCAGACGGTCGCGCCCAGATCCATGATCGCCTGGTTAAAGTCACGCGGCTGCACCGGGTCAAGCAGCGTTTGGGAGAGCTGCCAGAGCTGAGGCAGCGCCTTGCTGGGCGGTTTGTCCAGCGCCATTAGCCGCGACAGCACCCGCTTCACATTGCCGTCCAAAATCGGCAGGGGTTGATTAAACGCCGCGCTGAGGATGCCGCCTGCGGTGGTGCGGCCAATTCCAGCCAGCGCCATCGCAGATTTTAGATCAGCCGGGAACTGGCCGCCGATCTGCATCACCTGCTGCGCGGCGCGGTGCAGATTCCGGGCACGAGCATAGTAGCCTAAGCCCTGCCATGCTTTCAAGACCTGCTGCTGATCGGCGGCGGCCAGCGCGGCAATGCTGGGGAACTGCGCCAGCCAGCGCTCGTAGTAAGGAATCACAGTTTTAACCTGGGTTTGCTGGAGCATAATTTCCGAGACCCAGATGGCGTAGGGATCTCGCGTCTTGCGCCAGGGCAAATCTCGGCCTTGCTGGGCATACCAACTCAGCAAGGCGGTGCGGGCTGGAATCAAAAGTTGTGGATCAAAAATCTGCAAGCTGAAGTTGGGCGGCGAATCGGCTAGGCTAACGGTAGCAGATTAAACCCAGGCGAGGTGCTCTATGGTTTCGAGTCCCGAATCGATTGCTGAATCCAGTGCTAAATTAACTGCTGAATCCAGTTCAGCCCCAACCTTGAGCGTCGGTATGCTGCGGCGGGTGCATCATATCGCCCTGCATGTGCAGAATATTGCGGCCTCACGGCATTTCTACGGCCAGGTTTTGGGCTTGCGTGAATTGCAGGGTGCAGAAGTGCCTGAAACGCTGAAGGCACTGTTTGAAGCCGGAGAAGCCGCCAATTTTGTGACGCCAGATGGCACGGTCATTGATCTATTCTCCAAGCCAAACCTGCTGCCGCCCGATCCTGAT
Organism: Synechococcales cyanobacterium PMM_0073; assembly: GCA_949127695.1. Classification (GTDB taxonomy): domain Bacteria; phylum Cyanobacteriota; class Cyanobacteriia; order Elainellales; family Elainellaceae; genus Elainella. The sequence goes on along the minus strand of CASBQH010000044.1, from coordinate 6,065 downwards.
CCGGGTCGCGAATTCACCCGCGCCGGACATCTGGCGTTTGATATTGACCCTAGCCTGTTTGACCATGCGGTGGCGGTGCTGCATCAGCATCAGGTGACGATTGATCATGGGCCGGTGAGCCGTCCCACAGGCCGAGGCATTTACTTTTACGATCCGGATGGATTTTTGGTCGAGATTCGCTGCGATCCGTAGTCAGGTTAATTTCAAGTTCATTTCAAGCTAATTCAACCGGTAGCTCAATCTGAAATTCTGTGCCTTTGCCAGCCTCAGATAGACAGCGCAGTTCGCCCTGATGCTGATCGACCACAATCTGGAAGCCGACTGAAAGCCCCAGCCCTGTGCCTTGCCCCACGGGCTTGGTAGTAAAAAACGGATCAAAAATACGCGACTGAGCGGCTTGAGCAATGCCCTCGCCGTTGTCAGCAATTTTGATTAACACCCGATTAGTGCCAACGGCTTCTGTACAAATCCGAATCGTGGGAGTCTCGTGATTATTTTTGACCTGCTCAATGCTCCGACTGGCATTCTGAGCCTGAGCATCTAGCGTGTCAATTGCGTTCACCAGGATATTCATAAATACCTGGTTAATTTGGCCAGCATAGCACTGAATTGGCGGCAGCCCAGCATAGTCTTTAATTACGACAATCGCTTCGCGGCTAGATTTTAGCTTCAGGCGACTGGTCAAGATCATCAGGGCATTATCAAGCCCTTCGTGCAGATCGACCGTTTTAACGCTGGACTCATCTAACCGAGAGAAGTTTCGTAGCGACAGCACAATCTGCTGGATGCGCTCTGTCCCGGTTTTCATCGAAGTCAACACTTCCGGCAAATCTCGCCGTAAAAATTCCAGATCAATCTCGTGAACTAGATCCTGAATTTCTAGATTCGCTTCTGGATATTTAGCTTGATATAGATCGATTAGCTCTAATAGAGCCTGAGTGTATTGTTTGACAAAATCAACGTTGCCGCTAATAAAATTCACCGGATTATTAATTTCATGTGCGATTCCGGCCACAAGCTGCCCCAGACTCGACATTTTTTCAGATTGAATCAGCTGAGATTGAGTCCGCTGAATGGTTTCAATATTGTCTTGGATTTTCTCTGCCATCTGGTCAAAGGCTTGCGAAACTTCGGCCAGTTCGTCACAGCCGCTGAGGTTGGCGCGAATGCCCAAGTCGCCTTCGGCCAGACGATTGCTGGTGTTAACCAACTGATCCACCCGGCGCGTCACGGTTTGATGAAAAAAGATCCAGAGGATGGAAGACATTAGGCCGTAGAGGCTAATGGCCGCAATCGACCGCTGCTGTGCCTCCTGAATGCCCTCAGCTTTGGGAACGGCCAAGTCAGATTCAATCAGCAAGGCTCCAACTTTGTCAGGCGAAACCCCTCCCGGTGAAAAGGCTAGCCCAACCGGGTAAACGGCGGTGAGCGAGTTTCGATCCGCTGAGAGCAGCGTCTGTCCGGTTTTCAAAGTCTTTGCGGCTTGGATTTGCTCGCTAAATCGCCCAAACGGCGTCTCTGTCACAGCCTGCCCCACCAGCTGATACTGCGTTGATTTGAGCACGCGGCCATTACCATTGGTCAAGATCACCAGCTTAATATTCGGAGCTGCGCCGAGATGATCAATCACGGTATCAATCCCTTCGCCTTCGAGATCGCGATACAGATTTTCTAGCAGCCCAGCAGTCTGGCTCCCCGAAAACGCTAGCTCTCTCTGGGTATTTTGCTCAATCCGCTGCGCCGAATGCGAGACTTCATATCGAAAAGAAATTAAGCTAAAGCTGCCCCCCATCAGGAGCAAGATCGCCGGAATAGAAAATTTTAGCGGTGGCGGAAAGCCTTTCATGGAGCGGAAACAGGCGACAGATCTCGAACGACCTGATCGGTGAGCAAATTGGTTTGATCAGGTACTTGTTTGATTAAATCATTTTGCAACAGAAACTGAGAGAGCTTTTGGGCACCGTTTTTCACAGTCGGATCTGCTTGGCTCAACAGCTGCTGATTCTCTGGCAAGCTGTATAGGTGAATCACTTCCATGGCCTGGATAAACTGCTGCTCGCTCAAGTCCTGCCGTTTGGCCATGCGGGTGACAGATTCTTGCGGGTGCTGCTGCATATAGTCCAGCGCTCGAAACCAGCCTGTTGCCATTACCTCTAGCTGCTGCTGATGTGTGGCGAGCAGCTTGGCATCTCCAATCACCAGATCCACAATTTCGCCCGGAATTTGCCGACTGTCAAACAGCCGCTTAGCGCCGTCAGACAGCAGCTTAGAGCGCACCGGTTCAAATGTCACCAGCCCGTCAATTTCTTTTTTTTGAAAAGCAGCCTCTTGCTTCGTCAGGCTAAGGTTGACAATTTTTACGTCTTGGCGGGTCAAGCCCACGCTTTCTAAGGCACGAGTCAGCAACAGCAGCCCATAGGTCAAGGGTTCTACGCCCACCTTGCGGCCTTTGAGCGCCTGAATGCTGGGTACGTTGGGCTGCGCTAGCATGGCATCTGCCCCGGCAGATTGATCAATCAGCAGCAGCACTTGCAGATCTGGGTTGCTTTGCAGGAGCGTAATCGCCGTATCGAGGGTGGTGGAGGCCAGATCGATTGAGCCATTTTGGAAGGCGCGGTATACCTCTTGCCCCTCAGAATATTCGACTAGCTGCACTGCCGAACCGTAATAGCCCAAATCGCGCGCCAGGTAGAAGGGTTCAGTGCCCAACCAGAGATCATTGCCAAATCGCAGGGGCGTCACCGGCTTGGGTGTACAGGCGGCAAAGCCGACAGCGAGCAACCATGCAGTCAGCGCCAGTCCTAGAAACCTGCGGATTGTTGCTGAAATTCGCTTGCTCATATTCGCCAATTCCCGTTCGGCAGGCTACAACTGCCCTTAAGGTTCCCTGACATTGATGCAATTCAAATCTTGGCTCCCAAAGAATTGGCTCACCTCAACATCACCTTACAAAATATGTCGGTGATTTGGGGACATATGCTAATGACGGGTTGCTTATACCAAAAACTTACAGCCCGCAAAAGCGGCGAGAGAACTGATTGAGCTGAGGGCTAAACTGAGGGTTAAACTGAGAGCAGCGCAATCATTCTGAACTGGTGCCGATGGATTACCGATGATGGATTTTAGTCAGTTATTAACCCAGCAGGCTGACCTGATTACTGAGCAGTGGATTGCGGCAGTCAAGCGCGATCGGCTGATCCAAACCGCTGACCGTCTCACCCATACAGCAATTCAAGACCATGTTCCCTACGTGCTAGAGGCGTTGGCCACTGTTCTATCACAGGTCGAAGCCAACGACATAGAAGCGATTGTTCAAGCTAGTCTACAGCACGGCATTCAGCGAGCCGAGCAGGGGTTTGAACCGACTGAAATCGCCCGCGAATATCACCTGCTGCGCGCCATAATTTTGAGCAATTTGCGCGAGCATCTGCTTCAGGGCAGCGCCGAAGAAGTGCTGCGAGCCATGTCGTTGATCAATACGGTTGTGGATGCAGCGCTGGCACAATGCTTTAGCAGCTACGTCAGTCAGCGTCTGCGCGAGCTAGAGCGCTTGCAGCATCAGATGGCCTTGACCAATCAGGAGCTGAATCGGCTGGTTCATGCCAGCCAGGAAAACCTGTCGCATTTGGCGCATGAGCTAAAAACGCCGCTGACCTCAATTATTGGCTATTCAGAGCTGTTTTTGCGGCAGCACCGGCAGCAGCCCATCAAAGACTCTGTGCAGAACTTAGAGCATGTGGAGCGCGTGCTTCGCAACGGTCGGCTGCTGCTGCGCTTAATCAACGATTCGCTTGAGCTATCACGCTGTGAGGCGGGGCAGTTTCAGCTCCAGCCGATGCGGGTGGATGTCCGCAGCGTTTTGCAGGCGGCGCTAGAGATGATCCAGCCGCTGGCCGTGACGCGGGGGCTAGAGCTAAAGATCGTGGCGGATCATGCGCCAGAGCAAATCTGGATTGATCCGCTGCGGCTCCAGCAGATCCTGATGAATTTAGGCAGCAACGCCATCCGCTACACCGAAACTGGCTGCGTGATCATTGTTTGCCAGACGCTCAACGATCGGCAGTGGCTGCTCTCAGTCAGCGATACGGGCATCGGCATTTCGCCTGCCGATCAGACCAAAATTTTTGATCCCTATTTTCGCGTCTCGGCCAGCGGACAAGCCCCAACTGCTGATAGCACTGGGCTAGGGCTGGCGATTGTGCAGCAGCTGGTGAAGCTATTGCAGGGCGAAATCAGGCTGGAGTCAGAGCTGGGCGTCGGCTCAACTTTTACGGTAATTCTGCCAATGGAGGTAGCGAGCTGAGCCGATTGATCTCCATATTTCGCTGTGGCTCAGCCCATTCATGCTGATCTCCCGGCAGTCAGAATCGAGCTATCAAGTGGGCGGCAGCCTGCCCCCCGATGCTGCCACCTACGTGCGGCGCGCGGCAGATGACAGGCTGCTGCAAGCCTTGCAGGCGGGCGAGTTTTGCTATGTGTTTAACGCTCGCCAAATGGGCAAGTCGAGTTTGCGGGTGCAGGCAATGGCGCGGCTCGATCAGCTGGGCTACCGCTGTGGCGCAATTGATCTCTCGGCCATTGGCACGCAGCATGTCAGTCTGGAGCAGTGGTATGCCTCGATTGCGGGCTTTTTGGCCAAGCGGTTTCAGCTGACGATCAATTTGGCAAGCTGGTGGCAGGCGCAGGCGCATTTGCCCAGCGTCAGTCGGCTCTACGAGTTTATTGAAACCGTGCTGCTGCGCCAGATTCAGCAGCCAATTGTGATCTTCATTGACGAAATTGACTGCATTCTCAGCCTCTCTTTTTTAGCGGACGATTTCTTTGCGCTAATCCGCACCTGCTACGAGCGCCGCGCCGAACTGCCCGACTACCGCCGCCTCAGCTTTGCCCTGTTTGGCGTCGCCACCCCCAGCGAATTGATTTCCGATCAGTCGCGGACGCCGTTTAATATTGGCCGACCGATTGAGCTGCTGGGCTTCCAGTGGTCAGAAGCAGAGCCGCTGCTGCCGGGACTCGCGCCCTGCTGCGATGATCCAGCTGCCCTGCTGCGCCGGATTTTTTTCTGGTCAGGCGGCCAGCCGTTTCTCACCCAAAAGCTCTGCTATCTGGCGCAGTCTGGCAGGTTATCTAAAAATCTATCTAAAAAGCTATCTGGGGCTGAAAGTCCGCAGGCGCTGATCGACAGCCTAGTGCAGCGCCAAATCCTGAACAATTGGGAGATCCAAGATCAGCCCGAACATCTCAAAACAATTCGCGACCGGCTCTTGCAGAGCGAGCAGCAAACCAGTCGGCTGCTAGGACTCTATCGGCGAATTTTGCAGGACTCAGAGCGCGATCTGGGACTAGAAAGCCGCGAGCAGATGGCGCTGCTGCTCTCCGGCTTGGTCGAAAAATCCAGCGGCGGGCTGCGGGTAAAAAACCCGATCTACCGAGCAGTATTTGGCGCAGACTGGGTTGAAACTCAGCTGGCGCAGCTGCGACCTTATGCCGCCTCGCTGGAGTTTTGGCTGGCTTCCGGCTGTCAGGATGAGTCGCGGCTGCTGCGCGGACAGGCGCTGCAAGAGATGCGGCAATGGACAGAAGACAAGAGCCTGGATGACCTCGACTATCGGTTTTTGGCAGCCAGCCAAGACTGTGACCGGCGCGAAACCCAGGCCAGACTAGAAGCCGACCGGCTCAGCGAAGTTGAAGCGAGGCTACAGCTAGAGCGCCAGCGCGGCTTAGAGCAGCGCCGCAATCTGCGAGTCCAGAGGTTGCTGCTGGCCGTGATGACGGGAATTATGCTGCTGGCGGTGGGGCTAGGGTTTCTAGCCAATCATCAGTCGCGACAGGCGGCAATCAACGAAATTCAGGCTACCGTGACGGCCTCAGCCGCCAGCTTTGAGGCCGACCAAAAGCTAGATGCGCTGGTGCAGGCGCTCACGGCTGACCAGAAGCTGCGCCAGCTCAATCGCCCGGTTGACAACTCAGAGCTGCGGCAGCAGATTGACGTGGCGCTGCAACATGCAGCTTCCGATATTGACGAGTTTAATCGCCTCAGCGAGCATCGGGGGGCGGTGCTGAGC